>NZ_JBTTDJ010000019.1:0-15686 GCF_055796165.1 Bartonella sp. EBT8 | reverse complement strand
TAATGCCTATCAGGGTTTGAAGATGATGTCTTGTTTTGTGAAGTGGATTGCGTTCATTGCCTTTATGTTTGTTATCGATATTGCCCGTCTTATGGATGCGCTAGACAATATCTTCACACACCTCAAAAGGTGGGTCAGCAAAAGTTAGAGATTTTAAAACTTAAAAAACTCCCCAAAAAGTACTGCTGATTCGGAATTGAAAGAATTGCAAAGTAGTGGTAGATTTGAAAATTCTATTCCCTTGCTTTTATTTACAGGTCCCTCACTACAAAAAATATATAGAAAATCAATGAGTTATTTTAAGTGAAAAATAACGTGGCTCCCCGGGCCGGATTCGAACCAGCGACCAACCGGTTAACAGCCGGTTGCTCTACCACTGAGCTACCGGGGAATAGTGCTCAATCATTCAACTGCAAGGGCTATAGCAAAGCAATACTGATTTGCAAAGGGTAAAATTACTTTTTTTCAAAAAAATATTATAAATTGTAGAAGAAGTGAAAAAAAGAACAGAGAAAATTTCTACATCTTGACGGATGTATTGCCTTCCCTTATTGACACTTGGTGTGTTTGTTGATGAGGCCTCGTGGCGGAATGGTTACGCAGAGGACTGCAAATCCTTGTATCCCGGTTCGATTCCGGGCGAGGCCTCCAGATGATGCAAAATAAGATGGCCTTTAGGGGTAATAGAGGCAAGAAAGCAGCTTTCCTTCATGGTAAAACACTTTTACATGAAAAATATGTAATTAGAATCGAATTGTTGACTGTAGCGTATTTTTTTGTAACACCCATAGTAAAGGATTTTAGGTTCTCATTATTACCGTTTTGTTGTATTCTTGTTGTATGTAGGAGAAGAGGGTCGTTATGGTTGCAGATTTTGCAGAGCTTCGCCGCAAAATGGTTGATAATCAAATTCGTACAGTAGATGTGACGGATTTATCAGTGCTTGAAGCATTTTTAATGGTACCTCGTGAAGATTTTGTCCCAGAAGCTATGAAAGCTTTAAGCTATCTTGATACCGATATTACTATATATCCAGAGCAAAATGGGTGCCCTACATGCTATTCTATGGGACCTGCTTCATTAGCAAAATTGCTTCAGCTTGCAGCTGTAAAATTATCGGATGTTGTTTTAGATATTGGTGCAAAGAGTGGTTATTGTGCGGCATTACTTTCAAAACTTGCAGGATCTGTTGTTGCGTTGGAAAGTAATAAACTTCTTTCAGAACGTGCTTCTGAGATTTTAAAACGTAATCAGTGTGACAATGTGGTTGTGGTTCATGGACCTTTGGAGCAGGGGTATGCTGTTGGGGGGCCTTATGATTTGATTTTTATCGAAGGTTCTGTCGATTTTATTCCGGAGGGTATTTTTGATCAAATAAAAGATGGTGGACGTCTTGTTGTGGTTGAAGGACAAGGTAATTCTGGTGTTGCGCGAATCTATGTAAAAGAAGGTGGAGTTATTGCGGGGCGTCGTGCTTTTAATCTCGCTGTAAAAGGTCTTCCTAGTTTTTTTAAAACGCCTGATTTTATATTTTAGTATTTGTTTTGTTTGTAAAGATGATTTTATGGTTAGTTTGGGGTGTGTGATTGTGCATAGTGTGTTCAAAATGAATAAAAAATTTCAGGTGTTCTTGTTGCTGGTTTTAAGTGGTTTTATAGCACGGTCTGTTTGTGCTGAAACATTGATGGATGCTTTTTTTAAAGCTTATAGACACAATGCTAAATTGAATAGTGAACGTGCCGCTGTGCGTATATCAAGTGATGATGTGGTCATTGCACGGTCTGGTTTATTGCCACAAATTGAAGGGGTTGGAAGTTATGGGCGGAGTAAATCCATGGTGGGGCCCTATACAACTTCTGGATCTATAGGGATAAGGTTCAATCAAAGATTATTCGACGGTTTTATTACGCAAAATATGTTTTCTTCAGCTCAGATTAAGTTGCGGGCACAGCATGAATATTTGCGTAATGCTGAGCAAAATACATTTCTCGACACTGTAACAGCGTATGCTAATGTATATCAAGCCCGTCGTATTGCTGATCTTCGTAGAGAAAATTTGGCAGCTCTTGAAGAACAAGTTCGTTCGAATAAAGCAAAATTTGATGTAGGTGAAGGAGGGCGTGTTGATCTTTTCCAAGCGCAAGCTGCACGTTCTGTAGCTGTTTCAGAGCTAAGTCTTGCGCGTGCTGATGTAAAATCAGCTGAGGCAGTTTATCGACAAGTTATTGGTTCTGATCCTGAAAAATTAAAGCGTCCACCAATGGCAAAAAATTTACCAGTTAATCTTGATGCTGCTTATCAACTTAGCGTTGCCATGCATCCAGCAATTCTTTATGCAAAATATTTGGTTGATGCTGGACTTTACAATGTAAAAGCTAAAGAAGGGGCGTTGCTTCCTAAAGTGGATTTTTCTGCAACAGCGTCTTATAATCGGATTTACAGTGGTGATGGAGAGGATGGAGTTTCTAAATCAATAGGGGTATCAGTGAGTGTTCCCATTTTTGAAGGTGGGTGTACGTCTGCTCAAATTCGCCAATCTAGGGAACAGCTGGGGCAGGCTCATCTTCAGCTTGATTTGGCTCAGAGTAATACAAGACAGGCACTTACTTCTGCGTGGTTTCAGTTAGAGGGGGCACGCGCTTCTTTAGTTGCTTATCGTGAGAGTGTTCGTGCTGCTGAGATTGCTCTTAAGGGGCGTGTTCAAGAAAATCGTGTTGGGCAGGCGACAACATTGGATGTTTTAAATTCTCGTACTCAGTTAATTAATGCACAAATTGCACTTGCGATGGCAGAACGTAATGCTGTTGTTGCTAGCTATAGTGTTCAATCTTCCATTGGTAAATTGACTGCAAGTTATTTAGGTTTAAGAACGAGTAAATCTATCCGATAATACATATTAATCTACAAAGAGTTTTCGTTTGTAAAAGATAATATGTTGATAGGTGAGCCTATTAGAAAGTAGGGTGATTAGGTCTAGTGCTTTAAATAAAGAAAGTTGTGTGTAGCATCTTACTGGTGACAACCACGTTTGAAAATATAAGGGGAGATATGTTGATCTTATGATTCTTTTGCTTACACTAAGGATATGATTCTGTTTGTTGTTGCGTTTTTGAGAGGTTTTTAAGTATGGTACAGAGTTCAAGCGTGTTACGTGAACCAAGTATGGATGAGATTTTGACATCTATCCGTGAGATAATCGAAGAAAATGCGGTTCAATCTGATCACTTTTTAAATGAAGGTGTTGCAATGAATACCTCTGCAGATCGTTTAGAATCAGCATCGAAAGGGGGGTATGGTACAACTTTATCGGTTGATGATGCAATGAAGGCTTTAGCTGATCGTATTGGACTTTCTTCTGAGAACAAAGATTATTCGTTAACAGAAGAGAAAGAAAATATAGAGGTAGAAAAGAATACGGTTGGTGTGGATATGCAAAAAGTGAAGCTTGCTTCTGAAGAACAACGCTCTACTCATAAAACAAAAGAATATGGAGATGAGAACTCTGTATCGCAGATGGGAAATATGGCTGCTGGTCGTGTGGAATTATCTGAATATTGTATTTCTTCTGCGGAGAAGATCGCAAAGGATGTGCTGCGTCCCGCTATAGCAGAATGGTTGCAGCATCAATTGCCTGTTTTGCTGGAAAACATTTTACGTGAAGAGATTGTTAAGGCAATTAAGAAATCATCTTAGCTGGTTGTTTTATTATTATTTTTGTTATTTCCATTTATTTTTAAGTATTTTGTTTGCGGTTTTGCAGGCTCAATGTCTATAAATAAGGTTGCAGGTAATATGATCGGATTTTAGGTCATGTGCTATGCTTTTTAGCGGCGTTATGGGTGAGTAGAATGTTAGAAAAAAACTATGATGCTGCTTTGATAGAGCAGCGAGTTGCAAAGAGGTGGGAAGCCCGTGGTGCTTTTGAAGCGGGAGTCGGTTCAAAAAGTGATGCAGAATCCTTTTGTGTTATGCTTCCGCCTCCTAATGTTACTGGCTCACTTCATATGGGACATGCACTTAATACGACAATTCAAGATATTGTTGTTCGATTCCAGCGGATGCGGGGAAAGAATGTATTGTGGCAACCGGGGATGGATCATGCAGGAATTGCTACGCAAATGGTTGTTGAGCGTCAACTTGCAGAGCATCGAGAGCCAACGCGCCAAGAAATGGGAAGAGAAAAATTTATTGAGCGTATTTGGGAATGGCGTCACAAAACTGGTGGAGTTATTGCGAACCAGTTGCGTCGACTGGGGGTTTCGTGTGATTGGTCGCGTGAGCGGTTTACAATGGATGAAGGTTTATCCCAGGCTGTTCGTGAAGTTTTTGTCACGCTTTATAAGCAAGGATTGATATATAAGGATAAGCGTCTGGTTAATTGGGATCCTAAGTTGTTAACGGCTATCTCGGATCTTGAAGTTGAGCAAAAAGAAGTTAAAGGCCATTTGTGGCATTTTAGATATCCACTTGAAGGTAAAATTTTTGATCCAAGTGATGCTACAACTTTTATAACAGTGGCGACAACACGGCCAGAAACAATGCTTGGTGATACAGGCATTGCGGTTAATCCTGAAGATGATCGTTATAAGAGTCTTATAGGACAAAATGCTATTTTGCCGCTTGTTGGTCGTAAATTATTGATTGTTGGTGATTCTTATGCAGATCCTGATGCAGGAAGTGGTGCTGTAAAAATTACACCAGCGCATGATTTTAATGATTTTGAAGTAGGGCAGCGCAATAATCTACGTTTGATCAATATTTTCACAAAAAAAGCTGAGATTTTTCTGCGTGACAATGAAGAGTTTCTCGATGGTTTAGTTTTATCTGATGAATTAAAAACATTGATAGAAAATCTTGATCAGTCTGATCGTTTTCTTGCGCGCGATAGGATTGTTTCTTTGATGGAAGAGGGAGGGTATTTAGCAGCTGTTGATGATCATCCACACTCTGTTCCTCATGGAGATCGTAGTGGAGTGCCCATTGAACCATTCTTGACAGATCAATGGTATGTTCATGCTGCAGAATTAGCTAAGCCTGCGATAGAGGCTGTTCATCAAGGAAAAACGCAATTTGTTCCCGATAGTTGGAAAAAAACCTATTTCAATTGGATGCAAAATATTCAACCTTGGTGTATTTCACGCCAATTATGGTGGGGGCACCAGATACCCGCTTGGTATGGTCCTGATGGAGTGGTTTTTGTTGAAAAGAGTGAAGAAGAAGCTTTTGCTTCAGCTTTCTCTCATTACGGTGAAGTGGTTGAATTAACCCGTGATGAAGATGTTTTAGACACATGGTTCTCATCTGCTCTTTGGCCTTTTTCAACGCTAGGTTGGCCAAATAAAACGATTGAATTGGCTACCTTTTATCCAACATCTTTATCGGTTACAGGATTTGATATTATCTTTTTCTGGGTTGCTCGGATGATGATGATGGGAATTCACTTTATGGGTGAGGTTCCTTTTCCAACGGTTTATGTGCATGCTTTGGTCCGAGATCAGAAAGGAGCAAAGATGTCAAAGTCGAAGGGGAATATTATTGATCCATTAGAGCTTATTGACCAATATAGCGCCGATGCTCTCCGTTTTACTTTGGCTATTATGGCAGCGCAAGGTCGTGATATAAAACTTGATCCTTCTCGTATTGCAGGTTATCGTAACTTTGCTACAAAATTATGGAATGCTACACGGTTCGCAAAGATGAACGGTGTTAAACATGATCCAGATTTTAAACCAGAAAAAGCAAAACTTGCGCTTAATCGTTGGATTTTAACAGAGCTCTCTAAAACTGTTTCAGCAGTAACTGCTGGTATTGAAAGTTATAAGTTTAATGAGTCTGCTAGTGTTCTTTACCGCTTCATTTGGAATACGCTATGTGATTGGTATCTGGAACTTCTCAAACCTATATTTCAAGGTTCCAATGAAGAGGCTAAAAATGAATCTCAAGCTTGTACTGCATGGGTTTTAGATGAAGTTTATAAGATTTTGCATCCTTTTATGCCTCATATGACAGAGGAATTGTGGTCTCTTACAGAAACGCCAAGCATGAAACGTACAGATATGCTGGCGTTGGTACAATGGCCAGAAGGAATATTTGTAGATGAAGAAGCCGCGGCTGATATTAATTGGCTTATTGATGTTGTTAGTGGAATTCGCTCTGTGCGTTTTGAAATGAATATTCCGGCAGCTACGTTAGCGCCTCTTGTTATTGTAGAGGGAGGAGAAGTAACGCAAGAGCGTGTACAACGTTATGATACTCTTCTTAAAAAATTAGCACGTATTGAAACAATTCATTTCTCTGATAAAGTTCCTGCTGTATCAGCGCAAATGATTTTGCAAGAAGCAATTTTTTGCTTGCCATTGGGGCAGTTGATTGATTTGGAAGCTGAACGCGCTCGTTTGATGAAGGATATCAGTAAAATTGAACAGGATATTGAAAAAATATCGGTTAAATTAAATAATCCTAAATTTATTGCAAATGCAAAACCAGAAATTGTTGAGCTTGAGCGCAATAGGATTGAAGAATTGCACGCTGCGCAGAGAAAAATATCTGTTGCTTTAGAACGCTTAATGTAATTGAATCTTTTATTATCTTCTTCTTATAAACAACTTATTATGTTATTAACTCTCAATTTTTTATAGAGACTCTTTTTTCAATTTTATCTTCTCGTGTTTTTCATGAATGATTGTAATAAAAAATTAACAGATTTTTTGCATTTTATGCTTATAAAATAACATGTTAGCGATTTTTCTTTAAGTTTCTCACCATTCTGGCACTGGAATGGTTTCTTGACATTTTATCTATTTCAACTCTACTTTTTAGTAAATTCATTTCTCTATCGAGTTATTTTATGTTTTCATAACAAGAATATTCAAATAACAAAATATTACAGTATCAAACGATTTATTACAAAATATAAAATGATAATTGATGTTTAAAAATAAATTTGTTGTTGGTGAAAAGAAAAGAATCTTTTGAGTTGATTTTGGGACAATTCCCTTTATTCATCTTTCTGTTAGAATTCTGAGATGCAAAATATCTTTTTTCTTTATTTAAAAGGATTGTTAGTCCATACAAAGAAGTTTGTAGAAGATGTGATGTTTCAAACTAAAATAAGAAAAAAATTGTAGATGCTAAACAGGCTTAAGGCATTAGAAAAAGCCGTGATTGTTATTTTTTAAGTATACTGCTTTCTCTTGTTTATGGGATAGATGCAAATAGTATGCAGAAAGCTGCTAAGTATGCATTTTATTTTTTGAAACGTGGCATGTCTGTATAAAATGGGCAAATAAATCAGGCACTTTCAGCGTTACGTTGTGTAGGCAATAGGGGAAATTATGCAGAGGGTGATGGTATCTCTGAAGATGATTATAAGGCATACAATTTTTTGCATCTATCGTTAACAAAGATGTTTATTTGGGTTCAAAAGATGAACACTATGTTTCTGATGTATTGGTTAAACTTGCGTGTTCTATAAAAAATATTCCTCAATCCCCTGTAAAACTTATCATCTTTATATGCAAGCGGCAACAAATTATGGAAATCCTATAGCTGAGTATTATTTGGAAAAAGTTTCTATCGAGGAAACGAACAAAAAAAGTCTTGTACAGGCTAGCACATGGTTACAGCTTGCAGCAAGAAAAGGGAATCTTTATACTTAAGCAATACTGGGAAATATGTTGCTTCAGGTAGAAAAAATTGTTCGCGGTATAGCAATATTAACTGTAGCTTATAAGCTGATGTAAAAAATCGAAATTGGATTATTTTTCTTATGCAAGAGCACGCTTTCGCCCTCTGTGATGAATTTAAAAAATGTACAACAATATTACTGGCTGATGATATTAAAAAAATATTATTTTTTGAATATTTGAATTATAATATTTTCAGTCTCTGATATTAGATCTTGATTTCTTATATTTGAGCTTACAATAGAGGTAGTTTTGGTTGTAATATGACCGTTAATGGTTCAAGATCTTAGATAAAAAATCCTGCGCTCGTGGTGTTCTAGCTTGTGGGTCAGAAAAGAACTCTTTGGATGAGCAGTCTTCGAGAATTTCTCCTTGATCCATGAAAATAACACGCTCAGAGACTTTTTGTGCAAATCCCATTTCATGTGTCACACACATCATCGTCATACCTTCTTCGGCTAAGCTGACCATAACATCGAGTACTTCACCTACCATTTCAGGGTCTAGAGCAGATGTTGGTTCATCAAAAAGCATAATGAGTGGATCCATCGTTAAAGCACGAGCAATAGCAACACGCTGTTGCTGCCCCCCAGAAAGTTGACCGGGATATTTATTTTTATGATCGATGAGTCCCACGCGTTCAAGATATAATAATCCGCGTTCGAGTGCTTCTTTTTTACTGCGCTTTAAGACTTTGATTTGTGCAATTGTTAAATTCTCTGCAACAGATAAATGCGGAAAGAGTTCAAAGTGCTGAAATACCATTCCCACCTGACTGCGTAATTTAGGCAAATCTGTTTTTTTTGAATGGACTGGTGTCCCGTTAATCCAAATTTCACCTTTTTGGAATGGAACAAGAGCATTAATGGTTTTAATGAGTGTTGATTTTCCTGAACCTGATGGTCCACAAACCACAACAACCTCTCCTTTGTTAATATTGGTTGTACAATTTTTAAGGACATTAATTTCGCCATACCAGTTGGAAACATTTTTTATTTCGATCATATGAGTAGTCATTTTTTTTCCTATTAGCGAATAATGGATATTTTTTTCTGGAGATATAGAACTATCTGCGACAGTGTGAAACAGATAACAAAATAGAAAAGTGCTGCCAAGATATAAGCTTCTTGCTTTACTCCAAAGTTGTTAGCAACAATATCAAAACCATTCAAAAGACTATTGCCACTGATTGCATAAACAAGCGTTGTATCCTGAAAAAGGATAATGACTTGGGTTAAAAAAACTGGCAACATATCTCTAAAGGCTTGGGGAAGAATTACAATGTACATACTTTGCCAATATGTCATTCCAAGAGCTTGTCCAGCATGTTTTTGTCCTTGCGGAATAGAATTTATACCGGCACGCATAATCTCGGCAAAATAAGCGGCTTCAAATGCGGTAAAGGTAATAAGTGCTGATTTGTTAGCTCCGATTGATGTTCCAGTTAGGAAAGGTAAAAGCACAAAAAACCACAAGATAACCATAACAAGCGGTATTGAGCGCATGGCTGTTATATAAATTATTGCAAGCCAAGAGAGCAGCTTTATAGAGGAAAGCCGCATCATTGCTAAGAGCGTGCCGAAAATCAGTCCTAATATCGTTGCAAAAATGGTCAAAAAAACACTAAACAGCAGACCTGATAGAATGTAGGAATGGAATATATCAAAAGTAAAAAATGAAAAATCGAAGTCTGAAAAATCGAAAGAAGAAAAAAAATCAAACTTGGAGGTTATGAAATTTATCATATTCAGTGTTCCTCTGTTTGAAAATTAGGAATTTTGAGAAGCTGCTCAATTATTGTCATAATGATAAATACGGATAAGGCTATAAAAATATAAAGAATCGTAACGATGAAATAGTTTTCATAAACATGGCTTACTTCTTCAATTGTTTGATATTGAAATTGCATCAGTTCATTTATTGAAACGGCGAATGCTATAGAGGAATTTTTCACAATGCCCATTGCCTCTGAGGTAAGAGGGGGCATGATTGTACGTATAGCACGCGGTAATATGATATAACGATAAACTTGGTAGGTCGTAAATCCCATAGCCATAGCAGCGTAGCGCTGTCCAGTAGGGATTGCCTCAATGCCTGAGCGGACTTGTTCCGCGATTCGAGCGGAGGTAAAAAATCCTAAGGCACATGTTATGAGCAGAATAGGTGAAAAATTCATCGCTGGTGGATAAATTTTAGGGACAACAAAATACCATAAAAACACTTGTACAAGCAAAGGAATGTTACGCATGATCTCTACCCAGATCCCCCCAAGAGCACGCAAGAAGCAACGAATCAGGGAAGTGTTTGGTAGAGTACGCATTGTTCCTATAATGATACCCAAAAATACAGCTAAGATTAATGAAGAGATTGATAATATCACTGTATTTTTTAAGCCATCAAGCAGTGTATCTAAATAGGTGTGACTTACACCAGGAGTTCCAAGGCATCCAGCCACAAATGTTTGGGTAAGATCATCTGTACAAAGGAAAGAAAAGTCCATTAATTGATATTTCCTATAATTTAGTCATCTGTAAAAGAAGATAATAAATCAGCTGTATTTCCATAAGTCACATATGCTGAATTTATTAAAAAATGAACTAAAATATAACCACACTCAATTTTCAAAGAGTGTGGCCGTTTTTTTCAAATTCTATAAATTATTTTCTGCATAGTTCTCGCGCGGTTTATTATTTGGATGTTCCCAAGCATATTTTGTCGCTTTAGATAAAGGAAGGTTGATAATCGCATTTGCGGGCGGAATTGGTTTCATAAACCATTTATCGTAAAGTTTTTCAAGTGATTCGTTTTTGATTTGGCGCACGATGCTATTGTTTATTTCTTGTTCGAAGTTTTTGTCATTTAATCGAAGCATACAAGCGATAGGTTCGACTGAAAGCACTGTATCAAGAATGATATAATCGGATGGATTTTTTGATTTAGCAATATGTCCAGCAAGAATTGAAGCATCCATAACAAATGCATCCGCACGGCCAGATTCTAACAATAAGAAGCTATCTCCATGATCCTTTCCCTTCACAACATTAAAGTGAATATTTTTTGCACGTTTATTTTGACGGATAAGTCGAACAGATGTTGTACCAGTCGTTGTCGCAACTGTTTTTCCATTTAAATCGGCAAGAGATTTAATATTAGAGTTTTTCTTTACAGCAATTCGAACTTCCTCAACATAAGTGGTATAAGCAAACGCTGCTTCTTTACCACGTGCAACATCATTCGTTGTTGAACCACATTCAAAATCATAGGTGCTGTTTTTTAGGAGAGGGATTCTATTTTGTGATGTGATGGGAAGATAATGAATTTTAATGGGTTTACCAACTTTTTTTGAAATATCATCAATAATACGCTCTGCCATTTCTGTGTGAAAACCTACATATTTATCATTACCAAGAGCATAGGCTAGACCTGATGATTCACGCACACCTAGCGTAATTTCTCCTGTTCGTTTTATTTTTTCAAGTGTATCGTTTCCTGCATGTGCCGCATGTGTGAGCCCAATAGCCGTTGCTGCAATAAATATTAGTAGCGATTTTTTCATGATGTCCTCCGTTCATTTGCAATTTTTATTCTTGTTTATTGTTTAAGATATATTGTCATGCACGGTCTAGCACATTTATATTCTTGGTGGGATATTTTTTATCTCAAAAAAATCAGATGGCATACTTTGTTAATTGAAATTAAGATGGACCCAAACGGGAATATGGTCTGATGGTTTTTGATATCCTCTTACTTCTTTTTGGCTATAAGCACAGATAAGTTGATCGACAGCTTCTGGTGATAATAGAAAGTGATCAATGCGAATTCCGTTATTTTTAAGCCATGCACCAGCTTGAAAATCCCAGAAGCTGAATGAAGGAGCTTCTGTGACATTACGAATAGCGTCATAAAAACCTAAATGAACAATACTCTGGAATGCTTGTCGTGTTTGTGGAAGAAATAAGGCATCATGATTCCACTGTTGAGGATTTTTTGCATCTAATGGAGTAGGGATAACATTATAATCACCAGCTAGAATAAGAGGTTCTTCATATGCAAGCAATGATTTTGCATGCGCGTATAATCTTTCCATCCATTCTATTTTATAAGGATATTTTTCGCTTTTGACAGGATTTCCATTTGGTAGATAAAGAGATGCAACACGAATAACGCCTTTGTTTGTTGAATAAACGGCTTCAATATAGCGCGTTTGTTCATCATTGTCATTGCCTGGTAAGCGACGGATAACTTCATCGGGTGTTTTCTTAGAGAGAATCGCAACACCATTAAAACTTTTTTGTCCGTGTGTCTCTATGTGATAACCTAAGCCTTCAATTGCATCGCGTGGAAAATTTTCATCGGTACTTTTAATTTCTTGTAGACAGACTATATCAGGCTGATTTTGCTGGAGCCATTGATATAATGTTTCATGTCGTGCTTTTATTCCAGCAATATTCCACGTTACTATTTTCATGATGCTCATTTTAAATATTACATGTACAGTTTGTTAAATAACTGCGTTAAAGTGTTTTATGAATGTTTCCAAGATGCGGTTCTGTCTTTATTATGGAGAACGATAGTACTATGAGAATTTGATTTATCAAGAGTTTCGGTAAAAACCAAATTTTAAAGTCTATAATTTATTTTTTTCCATTTTTAAGAATTTTCTGTTGTTTAGTTCTTGACGAATGGATGTGTTCTCGCTATTAGGGAGTCCTGTAAACGATGTGAGAGTGATGCATAAGTTTGGATATTTATCCGGAGTTTCATTTGAACAGGTTTCATGTTAAAGATTAAAAGCAAATGCTAGTGCAAAAGGCTGTTGCCTTCTCTGCTTGTAATCGGGTGGCTGTTTATAGCGGCTGTACCCGATTTTATGTGTGAGCTTGGTTTTTGCTCCGATTTTATCGGAATGTATGAAATGAAAAGCCCAAGTGGGTGAGACGAACTTAGATCGAAAGAGGAAGGTTGCATGCCTACCGTAAACCAGTTGATTCGCAAGCCGCGTATAGTGCCTGTTAAGCGCAATAAGGTTCCTGCTCTTCAGTCGAATCCGCAGAAGCGTGGGGTTTGTACTCGCGTCTATACAACGACGCCGAAAAAACCCAATTCTGCACTTCGTAAAGTTGCTAAGGTCCGCTTAACGAATGGATTTGAGGTGATTGGTTATATTCCTGGGGAGGGGCATAATCTTCAAGAGCACTCTGTTGTAATGATTCGGGGTGGTCGTGTTAAGGATTTGCCGGGGGTTCGTTATCACATCATTCGTGGTTTGCTTGATACGCAAGGTGTCAAGAATCGTAAACAGCGTCGTTCAAAATATGGCGCAAAGCGTCCAAAATAATATTGAGAGACAAAGCCGATGTCCCGTCGCCATAGAGCAGAAAAGCGTGAAGTGAATCCAGATCCTAAGTTTGGTGATTTGGTTGTTACAAAATTTATGAATGCCATTATGTTTGATGGTAAAAAATCAGTTGCTGAGCGTATTGTTTATGGTGCGCTTGAGGTTGTAGAACAGAAGGTAAAGGCAGATCCTGTGGCTCTGTTTCATCAAGCGTTGGAGAATGTTGCTCCTCATATTGAGGTTCGTTCACGGCGCGTTGGTGGTGCTACTTATCAGGTTCCTATTGATGTACGTCCTGATCGTCGTCAGGCTCTTGCTATCCGTTGGTTGATTTCGGCGGCGCGTGGACGTAATGAGACGACAATGATTAATCGTCTTTCTGGTGAATTGATGGATGCAGCTAATAATCGCGGTTCTGCGGTAAAGAAGCGTGAGGATGTTCATCGTATGGCTGAAGCTAATCGTGCGTTTTCTCATTATCGCTGGTAGGCATATTTAAAATTTAAGGCAAGTGCAAATGGCTCGCGAATATAAAATTGAAGATTATCGTAATTTTGGTATTATGGCGCATATTGATGCCGGTAAGACCACTATGACTGAGCGTATTTTGTTCTACACGGGTAAAAATCATAAAATTGGTGAGACCCATGATGGTGCTTCTACGATGGACTGGATGGAGCAGGAGCAAGAGCGCGGTATCACGATTACATCTGCTGCTACGACAACCTTTTGGGAAGGGCGCGATGGTAAGAAGCGGCGCTTTAATATCATTGACACACCAGGGCACGTTGATTTTACAATTGAGGTTGAGCGTTCTTTGCGTGTTCTTGATGGTGCGATAGCGTTGCTCGATGCGAATGCTGGTGTGGAGCCTCAAACAGAAACGGTTTGGAGGCAGGCTGAGAAATATCGTGTACCACGTATGGTGTTCGTCAATAAAATGGATAAGATAGGTGCTGATTTTTATCGTAGTGTAGAAATGGTTGGTTCGCGGTTGGGTGCTAGGGCGCTTGTTTTACAGTTACCAATCGGCGCTGAAAATGATTTCGAGGGTGTTGTTGATCTTGTTGAAATGAAGGCTTTGAAGTGGGATGGTTCCATTGGGGCTTCGGCAGTTGTGAGCGATATTCCATCCGATTTAATGGAAAGGGCGGAAGAGTATCGTGAAAAGTTAATTGAGATGGCGGTTGAGGTTGATGAGGCTGCGACAGAGGCTTATTTGGAAGGTGTTATGCCAACCAATGAAGAGCTTGTTGCTCTTATTCGTAAGGGAACTATAGAAGTTCAGTTTCATCCGGTTTTATGTGGTACGGCCTTTAAAAATAAGGGTGTTCAGCCGCTTTTAGATGCTGTTGTTTCCTATCTTCCTTCCCCGGTTGATGTTCCTGCAATTAGTGGTGTTGATGTGAAGACTGAGGCTGAAGCGACGCGCGAATCTTCAGATGATGCTCCCCTTTCTATGCTTGCTTTTAAAATTATGAATGATCCATTTGTTGGTTCGTTGACTTTCTGTCGTATTTATTCTGGTAAAGTTCAAAAAGGTGTTTCTCTTGAAAATACAGTGAAGAGAAAGAAAGAACGTTTGGGGCGTATGCTTCAGATGCATTCAAATTCTCGTGAAGATATTGAGGAAGCGTTTGCTGGTGATATTGTTGCTCTTGCGGGGCTTAAAGAAACAACAACAGGTGATACTCTTTGTGATCCGTTAAAGCCTATCATTTTAGAGCGGATGGATTTTCCAGAGCCTGTTATTGAAATTGCAATTGAGCCAAAAACAAAGGCAGACCAAGAAAAAATGGGTATAGCGCTCAATCGTTTAGCTGCTGAAGACCCTTCATTTCGTGTGAAGTCTGATGAGGAATCTGGGCAAACTATTATAGCTGGAATGGGTGAGCTTCACCTTGATATTATTGTTGATCGTATGCGGCGTGAATTTAAGGTTGAGGCAAATATTGGGCAGCCTCAAGTTGCTTATCGTGAATCGATTACCAAAACCGCAGAAATTGATTATACACATAAGAAGCAATCTGGTGGTGCTGGTCAATTTGCTCGTGTAAAAATTATTTTTGAACCTCATGAAGGTGATGATTTCATTTTTGAGTCAAAGGTTGTTGGTGGTGCTGTTCCTAAGGAATATATTCCGGGTGTTCAAAAGGGGATTGAGAGTGTTATGGGATCAGGGCCTCTTGCAGGATTCCCAATGCTTGGTGTAAAAGCTACTTTGATTGATGGTGGCTATCACGATGTTGATTCTTCTGTTCTAGCTTTTGAAATCGCTGCTCGTGCAGCTTTTCGTGATGGGGCGAAGAAGGCTGGAGCGCAGCTTCTTGAGCCAATTATGAAGGTCGAGGTTGTGACTCCGGAAGATTATGTGGGTGATGTCATTGGTGATCTAAATTCTCGCCGTGGTCAGATTTCAGGAACTGAGGCGCGCGGTATTGCTACAGTTGTGAATGCAATGGTTCCTTTGGCGAATATGTTTGGTTATGTGAATACTCTTCGTTCGATGAGTCAAGGGCGTGCGCAGTATACGATGCAATTTGATCATTACGAGCCTGTTCCTTCGGCTGTTGCTTTGGAGATTCAAAAGAAATACGCGTGATTTTATTACGTGATTAATTTTTAACTTAGTCCTTGATTTGGACAGAAAATGGAGAGCTCAA
>NZ_JBTTDJ010000018.1:0-21821 GCF_055796165.1 Bartonella sp. EBT8 | reverse complement strand
GCCTCCAAGACCAGAACAAGACCCTATAATCGGTGCCAAGGCTTCTATTTTAAGCATTCCCGTTGCCTCTTTGGTTTCAACCCTTTGATAGTTCGAAGAAACATAAGATCCGCGAGCCCATAACCCTGCTTCAGTGGCTCTCCGGTTGGCTAACCCTTTGACAACTTTGCCCCCTGCCTTAGTCCATTTTTGCAATTCAAAGGGAACAGATGCATAATCACCCTCATTAAGCTCTCTTAACAAAGTGGAAGGGACTTTTTTCCCGATACGCGTATATTCCTTACCATTATATTTTTTCTCGTAAGATTTTCATTCTTGTGGGAAGAATACTGCCTTCAATTTCAAATATGGCCCTAAATCTCGTGCTTTTTTATTTTCTAATAAGATAGCTGTTTGGGTTTCCGATGCTATATTATCGTTAGAGAATTATAAGTTGTTTTTTTTAGCTTCATTGTTGCACAAAAAGTGCCCCCATTCCAGTAACCATCGTAACAATGATAGGAGAAATTGTAAGATTATTACTTATCCCATACAGCAAAAATGCAGTACTATCATTTATCCGGTGCAATCAGAATGTAGCGTTACCAATTATCCATTCCTGCATCATAACTCCTCCCACTTTTTATAATCGTTGGAAGGCTACTTTTTCAAAAGCATTTTTGCAAGAGAACTGATCACTACACGCTCTGTCATAGCACCCATATAAATACACAACAGTTTTCGAGGAGAGAATATAATCACTAACACACAAACCATTCTTTGCCTGATCTAGACACAAAAACGGGCTGGGCAATACGTCGTACCGATGCTCATATATTTAGTGGAACGGTTAATTTTCAAGCACGCCGTTTTGAAGGCGATTGGATGCGTCATTTAAACTTGGTAAAATGGCTTACAGAAATGAAGGCAACAGCCGATAGTCGTATTTTTGAAGAGTACGTCGGCATATTGGTACAGATGCTTCCCATGTTTATGACTGCTCGTTAAGGATCTTAACAGCATGGTGTAAACTTCACAAAATTCCTTACAAAGGCATCCCTGTTGGCACAATTAAGAAGGCAATTACAGGAAATACCTCAAAAGAAAAGATGATACAGGTAATATGTTCCAAAGGACACAAACCTAAGGATGATAATGAAGCAGATGCTTTAGCAATTTTATATTTAATGAAAGAGAGGGTATACATGTCTAGTAAATTATCGTGGACGAGGCTGTTTGCAGATAAGTGAATTCTTGGTCTTGCTTGTTTATCTCCTATTGAATGCAATGTGTATATAAAATTACGTTTGCAAACGCTTTATACTGAAGAGCTCCTTTTTAATAACCTCAAGGTTTTGGCTAATTATACTAGCTGTTCAGTAAAAATGTTTATGAAAACATTAGATAGCTTAATAAACAAAGGTAATATCAGGTGTTCAGAAGATGGCCGTTCGTGGAGTTCAGGTGTTGAAGAAGAACTCAATAATTGCAATGAACATTTAGAGAAGGTATCAAAAACATCTCGGTCAAGATGCTTGTTATCATGCTAAAGACCCTGAAAATGCTGAAAGCTATGCTAAAACTGTTAAGCGTGATGCTAACAATATGCTTAATGATACCTATATACATAGCATAAATAATAACACTAACATTAACAGTTATAATAAAAAAACTAACACTATCGTGTTAGCAAATCCAATCGAAATGGGTGCAGACAATCAACCTCCTGTTCACGAGCAAGAAAACGTTCCTAAAAAAGCAAAACGGGCAAGAACTGATCGCGGCTGTCGATTACCGGACAATTTCGAACCTAATGTGCAATACGCAATTGATCAGGGATTAACGCATGATGAGACGTTATTAGAATTCGAAAAATTTAGAAATTTTTGGTTAGCAAAATCAGGTAAGGATGCAACCAAAAAGGATTGGCAAACAACATGGCGCAATTGGGTGCGAAGAGCTATCGATGATTTAACGAAAGGAAAAAACTATGGAAAAGCGATCATTGAGAACACAGGACAACAACGCAGCCGCACTTATCGAATTACACAACACATATCCGATGTTAAAAATTCAGACAGTCCGTACAAATTTCTATTCGAGGATGATGCAAACTCCTCCATTCCATTGGCTAGCGGACAAAAAAACCATCACCTGCAGAAGCGGAGAGAATTATCTCGTTGGGTAATGAAGTTTTGCAAAAGCTTGATGAAAAAGCTTCTGAGGAAGAAATAAAAGCTATGTTTCTCATGCTTTCTGGTTGGCTTAAAAGCCAACTTAGAGAAAATGAAAAAGCCACAGCGGTTGCTTATCTTTTTTCTCTTGGTGGTTTAAGCCGTTGGGCAATCAAAACCGCCACAAGAAATGTGATGAAAGGAGAAGCAGAAGGTTTGTCGACAACGTTTATGCCTGCTTCTCCAGATCTCCTACTTTATTACAAAAAGCTTGAAGACAATATTCGATCTACAGTTGAAAGGATATTCAAAGAACTCGATAGACCAGAGATGAAACCGAAAGAAGAGCCTGTTTCTGCTGAAAAATAGGACGAGCTGGTACAAATGCTTAAAAAAAACCAAGATTGATTTAAGTGCTTTCGAAAATCAATCTGACTAAACCGCTTGAGTGATTTTTTTTACACGAATGAGAGAAAAAATGGCACAATACTTTTTTGATGAAAATTTAGAACTTAAAAACTTTTTAGCTCAGATTTCAGAACGCATCAAACAAGGTCACGCAGAGATTACGGCTGAAGAGGAACAGCAAGCACTAAAAGTTTGTCAAAAGCTGAAAGAAACAATTGCTATGGAAGCCTCTTCCGATGCTATTTGTAAGACTTTTGATCTGCTTGAAGGCGGCTTAATAATGCGACAAATAGCGGATGCAGAAGTTTGTACTCGCGCTTACACTATAGCACTTTTTGGTATTTCACAATGGGCTTTATGCCGAGCTGTTAATCAGATTTTGCGTGGTGAAGTCAAGGGTAAGTCAACAACGTTTGTACCAACATCTGCTGATCTTGCAGCATATTGTCGAGGTTTAGAAAAAGATCTTTGTTCAGATGTTGAGTTTGTGTTTACAGCTCTTAAAGAAAAATAGCAACGAGGTTATCATTTTTTGCTTAGATATAGGTTTTAAAGAATGATCAAAAGGTTTTTTTAATGTATAATGCATTTTTAGAAAAGAAAATAACTGTAGAGTATCAAATTTATAAAACAAATAAATCCATTAATACAAATTAAATATTTTATGATACATGAACTGAAAAATATTTGTTTTAAAAAACATGAATAATCAGAATTAATCCGAAAAATATTGCGACAGTTATTAGCTCCTTTCATGTATTTTTAAAATAGCAGAGCGTTTCTTTTAATTTTTATAAAAGGGTTGCCCATGCTATGTTTTTTTGAAAGATGTATTTTAGTATCAAAATGCAAGCAATGGTATAAGCTTATGGAGCTCAGTGTTTAAAGCTATCATTAACTATAGACGATGTTAACTAAAACATTAAAAGCAACTGGATGCAATAGAAGACATTGCTATAAAAAAACAAATGCTGAAAAGACTAAAAGGTAGTTTGTGTTTTTATATCGAAAATAATTTAAGAAATTGAGATCATAATTTTTCCAGGGGAAATGAATATGTTTACAGATAAGCAGCTAAGGGCCTTGTTTGGCGTTATAATTTTTATATTTTTATGTTTTTTAGGAATTAAAAAAAATCTTGACTTTATTCAGGGTATTTTGACTTTCACATCTGTTTCTTTGGTAATAGTAACAACTGTTTTTGCAATTTTATGCAATTCTAATATCCCTTCTGAGTTGCAGAACAACCCAAAATATAAATACGGTGATACAACCGCTTGGAAGAGATTAACAGGTGATTTACAACAGTATATGCACAAACTCTTAAAGCTCATAATTTTAGCGCTTGTAGTCTTAATTATTCCAAGTAGTTATAAAGAAACGGTTTCTTTGCCTGTCATTTCCAAGTACGTGGAACATAAGTTTTCTTTTTCATTGGATATCGTACTTTGGTATTTAGATATTGCTCTTTGGTCTTTAAATATTGTACTTTGGTACTTTTTTTTAGTCTGTGTATTATTTCTTATGTTTCGTACACGCAGTTTAATAAATATATCTATTTACGCACTACAGTCTTCCATTAAGAATCCAGAGTAAATTTTTCGATTTCGCACTTTAATTCTTCTTTTACAGAGTTTTCATTATACATACCATTATCATTCTTTTCTAATTTAATAGAAAGTTTATGTTGAAAACTTTCAGTATTAAATATTACATCAAAATTGTTATATGTATCTCCAACAAAATTTATTCCTTTCAATACAGGATTTATTTCACCTTTTTTAAAAAATCCCAAAACAGAATTTTTTAAATTATTTTCTTCTTTTAATTTGATATCTAAACTGAATTCTATTTCAGAAAAATCATCCGTGGGAAATTCACCAAGAGTATTTTTAGCCATCTCTATAAGATCTTTCTCTGATGGTATTCCAAAAAGATCTGATTGTTTTGGTTGTTTATATTTCAGTTTTATTTCTTTAATTAAACGCAACCTTTTTTCAAGCTCTTTCTTATCAACAATACCAGGTGAGATATCAATCCTTTTCTGGGGAAAAGATTTTTTGTAACATGACTGCAAGAATTTATTTAACTTTTTATTTGAAGAAAAAAGAGTGGCCTCTGTAGGAATCAAAATTCCAAAATATTGCCGATTTTGCTCAACTAATTTTTCAGAACGTGGATTAGGAATAGTCTGAAAGTTGTTTTCGGAATCAACCACTTCAGGATTGTAAGGACTTCCTTCTCCCATTAAAACATAAATCCAATAGCAAGTATTCGAATTCACAGAAAACTTTTCGATTGTTAAGAAGATAACATATTGATCATCAACTTTAAGTTTGTAGGTTTTTTCTTTTAGAAAAAAATCATTATGACTTATATTAATCGACTTTGGATCTGTATCTATTTTATATTTATAAGAAAGAAAATTAATGGTATTCATAAAGTTAACACAATTATAATGTTTATAGCCTTACTCAGGTGGTAGCTGTTGCCCAAGTTATCTCAATTACTATGGGAGTTAGGTTTTATATCTTAATATCTTGCACCATTCAGAATCATTTAGTAGAAAATGGAAGGTATAGGCTTTTAATTGCGAAAGCAATACGAGTTTTAGAGAACTCTTACAGTGAATACTGCTTAGATTTTAAATACAACCCCCTCTTCTCCACTTTCAGAGTGGGGAGGATGATCTTAAGCTGTGTCTTGATTATAATCACAACCTGCTTACCTAGCACAGCTAGTGCTTGTTCTAATGTGTGACGTTTAGTTGGATGGTTTAGATCAAGAATGCGACACGCTTCAGTTTCTTTCTTGCCAAGACGATTAGCTAATTCTGTTTTTGCGATATTAGCATTATTAAAAACTTCTACTACTGCTAATTTGAGAGCATTCCATGTGTCTACTGTCACCATTACAAGACCTTTATATTGCTGTGGTATAGGTAAAGGTAAACCACGCATAAGATAAGCTACGTAACGCTAGTCCCAACGCTTCAACAGCATTTTCTAATGCCTCTGCTCGATTTTCTCCAGCTGTTATTGCTTCAGGTACATCTGGAAAAGTCACAACAAAACCACCATCTGAATCGGTTTCCAACTTTGCTTGATAGGTGTATTTCATATGTGAGTCTCCTTATCACTACTGAGATGAGCTTGAAACGAAAAGTAATGAAAGCATTTGAATCGAGGCTTCATACCCCCAACTGTTTTTTATTATTTTCACGTAAAATGGCGTCAATTCATCAGATTTTACAACTGTTGTTTTATCTCTAAAAATTACTCAATAATGGGATCCTTTTTCTGCATCAGGAACTTCACTGTAATGAACGCCTCTTTTTCTAGCTTCTTTACGTAATTCTCTAAGCAGTGCCTCTCTTTTTATTTAATCACCTCCTCAATTCATAAAATGACTATCGCACATAAAAGTTTGATACAATATCTTTTATTTAGAGAATATGTTTTGAAAAATGATGTGATGTACTATTATGAAGTCTCATGTATTAAATTCAATAAATTGCTTCATTTCTTCCCCCAAAAGGATACAGAATGTGCCTAACAAAGTGACATTAATTAGGCGTTCGGGTGCCAATCCCGAAAGCAAAACAATAAATAATGGTGCTAAGGTGATCAATTTTCGTATGGCTACTTCTGAAAGTTATACTGATTAGGGATCCCCATAATGAATAAAAATACAATAAAATCAGTATATTAAGTGTATTTATTTTATTTGAATCCACCTATGAATCCACACTTTTATGCACGATTCAATTGACCATTTTTTACAAACAATAGCCATCTATAAACAGAGCATAAAAAGCAAATCATGATGCCAATATTATAACACATGAGAGCATTCAAATAAAATGCAAAGCAGTTATCATTCATAACAGCTCATAAATTTTACAAGACGTTTTTATCATAATAAATCGCATTGTTAAAACGCAATTGAATATGAGAGCTTGTTTAAATGCAAATATTTGAAACGTTCTTTAAGAGGTTAATCCAAATTTAGATTGAGTAATTTTAGTCACCTCAAAAATGAGGGTATTCAAATGTAATGATCTAAAAGAACGCTTTCATAATCATTCCTTATATTATTTTGGATAAGTTTTTATAAAACGAATAGAAAGCTTGCAATATAATATGTTTTGTATATAGTTAGTTGCTATCAATTTCTTTTATAGTAGTTCCTTAATATCTATTCATAAAGCCGCGTCATAAATTGGCACGGCTTTCTTTTTTACACTCTTGTCTCTTAAGATGGCATTAAGAATATCACTTTTAGAAACCTCCTTATTTTTTGGAACTACCCTAATCTTACTTTGTCGATTGAGTTTTGCACGCCCACAAACTCGACCAAAAACTTCTATCGTATAAGAAACCTGAGCCTTTTCATAAACAGAGCCATAGATTTTTGCATTACCAAACACATGAGCATTTTGAAAAACCCATGCTTTATTGGAAATATGAGCATTGTCATAAACATGGGCATTGCCATACACATAGCCACCGATAGCAGCATGATCGTAAACTTTTGCGTTTTCAAAAACACGACCAGGCTTTAAAACATAGGCATTATCATAAACCCAGCAATTGCCATCATGAGAGAGGTTATCTTCCTTTTCGATATACCCCCCCTAGATCGCCTTTTTTAACATCACCAAAATCTCTTAAAGCTCTAATACGGTATAAAAAGTGATCATCTATTAATTCACAATCATCAATAAATTCATATTTTTTTACAGGCTCTTGTTTTGCAAGCGATGCATTGTCATTTGTATTGGAAGAGAGAACGAAGGTATTTTTTACTGTAGTATTCATAATTAAAACCTAACTGTTAAATTTTTGAATTGACACCTATAAAGGCGCCGAGCGCTCAAAACACGGCAGTTAGTCCGTTGTTATGCTTTTCTCCATAAAGGAGTATTGTATGACATAACGACACCCGACAGAATCTTCATATACTAACAAGAGTATAAAAGACAGTCAGTTTTTTCTACAATAGAGATTAGGTTTATCGAACCCATTCGCTAACTGTTTAGTGTTTTCATCACTTGATTATTTATATAACAAAATACGTATTTATTGTTAATCATATTTTATTCTTTTTTTGTGTTTTTTATAATTATTTTTTATACCATTATGTATAAATATGCGTCATATGCTTGTTAATATTTTCTGTTTTATTGCCTCTATTTGAATCTATATTACGCAATTGCGTTATTTTTATTTTTTAAATGTCATAATAACTAAAATCGCTCTTATGATGCTTATTTTTAACTTTATAAAGCTTCATTATTTTTATGAAACGCCTTGTGAATATTTTTGTGAATTTCGTTGTTATTTTATAAAGAGACCGCATTCTTATAACCAACACTTTTTATTCAAATCTATTGTTTTGATTCATTCTCTACAGAGAGCACATCGTTTTGATAAAACAAAATGATAAATATGATCATGCGGTTTTGATTTGTTATAAAAACATTTCGAATTCTTATATCCTTATCAAAATACCTTTTAATGGGCTTTTGTCTCTTTTGTCAGTTAATCTACCCTCCCATCCATAAAAAAATTGAGAGAAAAAATAAAAACTTTATATTTCAATAGGTTAGTATTTTTCAAAATTTTGAAACATCACGTATAAAAGTAATGTGAGTAAAATAGACAATTAATGACACGCGTTTTGTCTGTTTTGTCAATTTTTGTCAGTAAATTTAACAAACAATTGTTATGATTAGAGTGCGTGTTTAAATCATGTTTTATGAGAGAACATATAAATCTTTAAAGCCTTTCAAAAGACAGTTTGTAATTATGAGAGATGCTATCAAGGCTTTTATAGCTTATAGTTTTGAGGGTTTTGAAGGTGTCATAACGTAAAGAATAAAAACATCCATTCTTCTCTTTAAAGAGAGGTTTTGAGAGTGTCTTAAGAAGTGCCTCATTGTTGTGTCCTCTGATTTTTCACCAAAGGATGCCATTCATAGCGTATGGTAGGACGATCACCTTTTTGATCCTTGTCTTCAGAGATTTCACGAAGATAGTTGCAACGACATAAAAGCTCTAAAGCTTTTTTTATGGCTTCCTTACCTTTTAAACGCGTCCAATTACGCTGGTGAATATCACGAGCAGAAAGACACTAGGCAAACAATCACAACGCTCTACAATCAAATTTGCACGCTCTGTTGTTAAGCTATCATCCACCGCATAAAGACGTTTTATATGACTTAACAAATAGGTTTCCCAACGCAAGGCTGTTTGAAGAGCTTCTTTATTGATTTCCAAACGACCACCTTCGACAAGTTCAAAAATCAGGGTCTTAACGTTAAAGGCATTTGTTCCGGATCAAAAGGTTCAACCGGTAAAAGCGCTTTGTTTAACGGTTTTAATTCTCCCCAACCCATCTGTTGCAAAGCCTGTTCATAAGGGATGGCTTGTAAACAGGGATGCTCCTTTAAAGAGACAGTGTTATTATCATTTACAGAACTATTTTCATTGTTATCGAGACTATGTTTTGTCATTGTTTTTCTCTTCCATAATTTAATAATAAAACGTTAAAATCGGTGTTTTGCGGGGCTTGCATCATCAAGACATTGAAGCCTTGGCTATAGGCGCGGGTAGCAAGGGCAAAACCTGCTTTACGACCCGCCTCATCGCCATCCATAGCTATGGTGAGCCGAGCTTTATCGATATGGGGTAAGCGCAGCACATGCATCATGCCACTTGTAGAAAGGGATGCCCATAAAGTAACAGGCTCCGATAACAGACCAGATGGCGACGGAATGTTGAAACGCTTATATGCAATAATTGTGCACTTTCACGGTCTGTAAGAAGAACATCATTTTCAGTCATAACTAAATCCTTTCAATCTAAAAAAATATTAACAAATCATAAGCATTTATTAACCATATTTTATTGAGATTGCAAAGTAAGTTTATTCATAAAAAACAGTCATTTATGATGTATTTTCTCATTTGATAATTTATGAGTCTTATTGAGCAAAAATGAGAGAACGAAGAGAGAAAGTTATCCACAGATAATGAAGGAATGATGGGGTACAAAACCCCATCTTTTAAGATTGGCCTATAACATAAGCCGCCCATTTATTCATATAAACACGGCGCTGTTCTAAATAATCAGTACGACGGTAAGCACGCTCTACTTTACCCCCGACCGTATGACTTAGAATGGTTTCTGCTACCTCAAAAGAAGCATCTGTTGTTTCTTCTAGCCAATCACGTAAACTAGACCGAAAGCCATGAGGACAAGCATCAAGTCCAATTCTCTTCATATAATGTGACATGCAATTATCAGCAAGGGGACCCCGACCAGTTGCAGAGAAAAAGAAATCATTGCGAGATAGCAGGCGCGCTTGTTTTAAAATTTCCAATGCTTCTGTTGTTAAAGGCACACGAAACTCTGTTGTAGCATTACGCTTTCCTTTCATATTCTCAGCAGGGATGGTCCATATATCACCATCAACTTGATCTTTATGGCTATGACACAAGGGGTAGGTACGAACGCCTGTAAGAATAAGCAGACGCAAAGCCAGTTGTGTTAGAGTTGGTGTTTCTCAAAGTGTTTGATAAAAAGCCGGTATCTCTTTCCAATCCATTGCTGGTCTATTTTGCGCTTTATGGCGTTGTTTGCCTAAGAGGGCGCGTGCTTTTTCTGTTGCTTGTAGATCAACATCCAATCCCAAGGCAGCAGCATGTTTGAGACACATATTAAGACGAATGAGAGCTCTAAGAGCTGTTCCAGCTTTAGTATGCCAGATGGGAGCGAGTACATTACGTATATCAGTTTGTGTAATTTCTGAAACGGATAGACAGCCTAATTTAGGGAGAATATGAAGGCGTAAAGGTAAAAACCAATTCCCATCTTTACCATCATGTTTGAGTTCAGCTTTACGGCTTTCAAAAGCATCGAGAGCAATATCTTTTAAATAATGGAGATTGCGCATTGCCTCACGCTTTTGTTTTTCACGTTCTTTAATGGGGTCACGACCCTCATTCAAAACAGAACGCCATTGGGTTGCTAATTCACGGGCTTTTTTTTAAGAAACATTTCTTAAAGCACCCAAGCCCATTTCACGACGGTGTCCGTGAATGGTATATCGGTAAATCCATTGAGCACCCCCATCTTTACCCTTATGAAGTAACAAGCCAGCACCATCATTATATTTACCAGCCCCCAATGTTGTGACAGCTCTTGCATTAAGACGATTCATAAGAGGCATTTTTGTTCCTTTCTAAACTGTTTTCTATCCACACGATAACCCCGCTTATGACGTGCAAATAAGTGATTATGATTGATTGAACATAAGCAGATTTGGTATGAGAGAATCCTACAATATTCGGACGTCTAATTCAATATGCAAAACAGTAAATTATCGTTATAAATCAATTGGTTGCATGATAAGTATAGTTACTAAAAAATATGAATTAACAAATAAAATAAAACACTTGAAAGATAAAATGACACAAAGAATGACAACGCTTTATCGCATTCGTGCTTTAAAAAGCTTTTCTGATGCCAAGGCTGGTCAATTAATTAGGCGGCTTTATTGAAAATAAAAGTAACCTCTCTCATGATGGTAACTGCTGGGTTTATAATGAGGCATGGGTTTAATAAATATGCCCGTGTTTATGACAATGCGTATCTTTCTCATAATGGTTGTCTTTTTGAAGATACAAGCAAGGCTTTATGGCAATGCTAGGGTTCTAGGCTCTACCTGTCTTTTTAATTATACGCAAGTTTATGGGCATGCTATTGTTAACAAACGTGCGCAAATAAGATAATAATATGAAGGATCTAAATAAAATAAACTGTCTGGAGTATCCAAAGAGAACAACATGTTGCTAGAAAAGACTTAAAATAGTAGAAAATTTTTTCTACCAGATTTCATTCACTCTAAAAGATTTAATAGATTCAACTCTATAGACTTCTCTTCTAAAGAGGAGAATTATAATCCTTTTCCATAAATAACGCGATGTTGTAAAAACTCGCTCCCATTATTTTGCTAAATCATTTGAATAATTATGAATGTATTGAAAAAGATTGATGACTTGACTATTTAGATTACTTATGCTGATAAGTCATTGCCTAATGGAATAAATAACTAAATCCTCCGTGCATACACTTTATTGTCTGTATGTATAATCTGTAAATTTCGACTTTGATTAGCCCTCAGGCTTTTTTCTCAATAAAACTCCAATGTTCTCTAAAATATATCTCTCATGCTTCTACGGCAGAAACTCAGCTAAAATAATATATCCTCTTACCCTACCAATTGAATATAGAGAATATGGAGGCGTATAAATATCGTCCTAAATCTGCATACAAACGTCCCATTTTTGAACAAAATGATATTATAGTTTTCCAAAATATACCATGCTTTCCCGGATGAGAAGGTATAATAACTTTATTCAAAAAAGGATCAACTTGCTCGTTAGGAAATATATTTTTCGCAGAAAACGTAGGCATAAGCATAAAAAATTCTGCTCTTTGAAAAACTGTATGCTCAGACGCTTTCACGACAGATGAAAAAAATAAGACAATACAACATACAAAAAACAATACCTGATATTCATACTTTTAACCATATATTTATCTTTAATGCTTGCAATGAATTTAACATAATGTCAATTTGTGCATACACTATAAATATAAATAATCATAAAGAAATTTTTAATAATTCATTAAACATAGATATTTAAAAAATTGCTCATATTTATATTTAAAAGATTACTTTATATCTTTTTCCATAAAACTTCCCAATAAAGTTAAAAATAAGCTACATAGTTTATCAACGATGGTTTTGCGCTCTATAATATACATATTGGTATATTATTATGCTTCTTTTTAATATGATTATTTATACAATGCGCTATAATTTTCTTTTATCCTCCTATATTGCCTCTATTTAAAGTGGGAATTATCCTTTTGGGACATAATGAGAGGACTAGCTTTTCTAACTGTCAGTGCAATAAAGGAAGCAATCAACACTTTCAGAAAACCACCAATCAAAAAACCTGATGAACTTATTAAAGCTGTTAGTAAAGGAACCTGAGTAATATAAGCCATCCACGGTATTCCAAAAAGATAAACAACCCCAATCCCACCTACGGTATTTATCAAAAACAATATTATAAAATTTAGTCGATGCCAAAGCAACTCGACCATAAAACCAATAAAAAATGCAGCAACTGCAAAACCAATCAGATAGCCTCCACCAGCTCCCACGAAAGAACCAATTCCCCCACGTCCACCAGCTAATAGAGGTAATCCAATCGCTACCAGGACAAGGAAAAGAAGAGAGGCCAAAAATCCTCTTTTTGCTCCTAGTATAGACCCTGCTAACATTGGTCCCATTGACTGAGCTGTAATAGGAAGCCCGAGAAAAAAAGGAAGGAAAATAGGAGGAAAAAGTCCTAAAATCGCGTAAATGGCTGCAAATAAAGCAATATAAGTTAGATCTTTTGTATTCATTGAATTATCCCCTTACTATGAATAACTTTATCATCATCAGATATTTTATTATCAGATTCAGCATCATAAGAACGTGCTTCTAGTGCTTCAGCAACTTCTGAAGCCATCCTTATTGTTCGTATAATTAATGGCATTGCAAGAGCAGCAATGTTCGTATCAAATCCACGAGCTCGCTGTGCTTCACGCACTTCATTGAACTTTTCACCAACAACCGGAATAAATCTGATTGCCATAGATAACACCATACTAATTTTTGATGGATTGATACCAAAGCGTTGAAATGGTTGGAGCCATATTTCAATTGAATTCACCATATCTGAAACTTTAGTGGTTAAAGACACAAGAGATGCCAAAAAAACAAGAGAAAGTAAACGCAATATAATCTCAAAACCTGTAAACCAGCTTTTGAAAATAACTTGAAACACAAATATAAGAACTAAAAACAAGCCCATTGTTTTAAATTGTTTTAAGACATTGTTAAAAGGAATTTTCGCAGCTTTATAAAGTAAAGCTACAAATAATAAAAAGAGAAAAAGGATGGGTATCGATGATACCATCAGTAGGCCACTTGCACATAGCGCAAGGAATAAGAGCTTACTTCCTGGGCTCATCCTATGAATAAAGGTATCTTGAGAGAAATATAAGCTGATCACGACATTCTTCTTATATATTCTTTGATAGCAACAAAAGGTACATCATCAGCAACTATTTCCCCCTTATCAAAAACTAGTATTCTATCAAAATTTCTGAGAAATTCCAAATCATGTGATACCACGATCGCCGTTTGTGATAATTCTTCTATAACGTGCGTAACACGGCGCTTATTGCGCAAATCAAGTAATGTCGTTGGCTCATCAAAAACAATATAGTCCGGCTTCATCGCCACGATACCCGAAATGGCAATTAATTGTTTTTGACCACCACTTAATAAATGAACCGCGTGATTTCTAAAATTTTGAAGATCATAGCGCTGTAAAATCTCATCGACACGCTTCTTAATTTCATCTTTGCTAAGTTTTAGATTTTTGAGACCAAAAGACAAATCTTCTTCCACTAATGGTAAAACAATTTGATTATCAGGATTTTGAAAAACAAATCCTACTTTACGCTTTACTGCCTTCGCATCGCGCTTTGTATCAAGCCCATCAACGCTTACAAAACCGTGAGATGGTAATTGTAATCCATTGATAAGACGAACAAATGTGCTTTTGCCAGAACCATTTGCGCCAATGATAGCTATTCGTCTTTCGGTAAGCTCTACAGTAATATTCTTTAAAACACACAAATCACCAAAAACTTGTGTTACCTTATCAAATTTTATCATCCCCCAAATTTATTCCAATCAATCCTTATTACCCTTTTCTATCGCTATCGCTTTAGCTTATAACCTAACAGTAAAAACAAGCACCATATAGGAATAATAATAACCGCTAAACTCATATCAGGCATCTGCATAGGAATATATGTTTCAAGAGAGGGTATCTTTATTCCTATCATATCAAAAAGTCGAACCATTAACCCATCTTTTCCAAATCCACTTAAAAACATAATGCAAAATAATAAAGCAAGAAAACAGAGGCAAAGATAATTAGCGTAAGGGTATAAACCAAATGCATAAATAAAGTCTTCTTTTCTGTTTTTATGAGCTTTTCGAAATTTTAAATGCACAATAATAATAATAGCCCAAGTAATAACCGCTGCTGCTGTTGCAAGAGCCATGATTCGCATAAAACTATTATCAGGAATAAGAGCATTAACAACGATAATCATCGCGGTACAAATCGATGAAAAAAGGATAGCAATGTAAGGAACACGAGCTGCATTAAGTTTACTAAAAATATGTGGAGCATTTCTTTGTACAGCTAAACTATAAAGCATACGACCATTGGAATAAATACCACTGTTGTAAACCGAAATAGCAGCCATAATGACTACAAAATTCAAAATATGACCCGCAGCTGGAATTCCTATTGTCTCAAAAATTGTAACAAAAGGACTACCATTTTTCTCGATCATATTCCACGGGCTTATCATCATAATAACGCTAATGGAGCCAATATAAAAAATTATAATTCTCCACATAACTTTACGAATAGCGATGGGTATTGTCTTTCGTGGATTTGAGATCTCTCCAGCAGCAATACCAATTAATTCTGTTCCTCCAAAAGAAAACATCACCACGCATGTAGCTAAAACAACCCCTGTTGCACCATAAGGGAAAAAACCACCATGAGACCAAAGATGGTGAATGCCGACTTGATATCCATCTATTCCAGTGAGAATAAGAAAAATTCCAAAAATAATCATACCAACAACAGCAACCATTTTAATCAAAGCGAAGAAAAATTCAAATTCACCGTAAAAACGAACATTCAACAAATTAATCAATGTTACAAGCAAAAGAACAAAGAAGGATGACTTCCAATGATCAATCAAAATCCAATGATCTAGATAAAATCCAATAACTGTAAGTTCGGTCATACTAACGAGAATATAAAGAAACCAATAATTCCAACCTGTTATGAAACCAGCTAAATTCCCCCAATATTTATAGGCAAAGAAACTAAAAGCGCCTGATGTTGGCTCTTCTACTGACATCTCACCAAGCATTCGCATGATGAAATAGATAATAAGTCCTCCAAAAAGATATGCTAGAATGGTTGAAGGACCAGCTAATTTTATAGACTCTGTTGACCCATAAAAAAGGCCTGTTCCAATAACCCCCCCTAAAGCAATCATTTGAACGTGACGATTTTGCAGATTACGCTTTAATTCATTATGCTTTTCCTCAAACACCATTCTCCATTACCTTTTTTTGAATTCAAAATAAATTTTTATTGAGATAAAATAATCCTAGTTTTTATGCATCTTTTTCAAAAAAATACAAAAAATTATTTCTTGTCACACTGCAACCCCTTGTTTTTGTATGCATTATGTGAATGTTCCGTTAAAATTATAGGAAAAAAATATGCTCCGTTCTTTACTCAAATTAATGGCTTTCATTTTCGTTACACTAGCAATTATACTCTTCGTTATCGATACCGTACACTCTGTGAGTGCATCACATTGGATGACAACCCCTTTAAATAAAATGCTAGCAAACCTTCTGCAAACAGATATCTATCACCTTAACCAGTCTATACATAATACCATACCAGCTTTTCTATCCACAATTTGCATTATTCTTACTTGTTTACCAACATGGTTTATCTTAGGTGTTTTGGCAATAATATTTTGTATCTTGAATCATAAAAAACAAAAACATTTTCATAAAATATTATATACAGAAGAATATATTTGATCTTGTTAATATTTTACTAGAATTTATAATATCGATACAACAAATACACTTCAAAGAATTTGATCCTTTAAGATAGTGGAAAGCTATTTTATTAAGGGAAGCGAGCTTAAAAGCATCTTACTATCAGTACAACTAGCTTAAGATAGATATAAGCAAATACAGAGCACACCATTTTTATCAATTAAGAAATTAGCAACTAAAATTAATCCTCCATTATACCAAAAAATTTGTACAGGAAGCTAGAAGGTTTTAAAATAGCCGATTTTCCTATAATCCCTATTGATGAGAAGATGGTAAAATAATACCATCGCAAACACTCTGTTCTTCTAAATCCGAAAATTTTCTCATTAAAATATTAAGTTTTTTAGATATCTCATTCAAACTTTTCCATTGATCAGTTACCACACAAGAAAGCTCATCAATAAGTTTTTCTTGATAAGCTAGCTTCGTTTCTAATTCTATCAGCCTATTTTCATCCGACATGGCTCTTGCTCCATTCTAAATAGAAAAATGTATTTAATTCATTAAGCCGCTACTTTTATTCTTATTTCTATAAAAATGGGAAGTAATTTTTCTAATAATTCCACCGATCTTATCTTCACCTCATAAAGGTTGAGGTCTTTTATTCCTCTTGCTGCCTACACAATAATTTTTTTCATCCCATAGAAGCAACAGATATTCCTATCTTTATGAGGAAATTTTGACATCATTTCCTACTCCAAAGATGTATTTTTCATACAATTTACTAAGTTTGAGCGTGATCTTAAATTGGAAAGCATTTTATAGAATTGAAATCAAAAAAATACTGTTTCACTCTTACCCTTTGCATTCCCCCTTTCCTCTCTCAATAATGACAACATCTTATAAATTATTGAAAAAAATGTATACTTGCTTTTACGAAAACTTTTGGTTATTACCCTCAAACTGGCTTTTGTCTCATTCAATACAAGTCTACGCCGCATTAGCTCAGTTGGTAGAGCACATCATTCGTAATGATGGGGTCGCTGGTTCGAATCCAGCATGCGGCACCGTTTTATTTGTTTAACATATTGAAATATATAATCTTTTTCTTTTAAAAGCTTATTTCAGACCACCTTTTAGACCACCTTCTACAGTTTATACAACTTTACCTTAACATGGGGAATGCCTTTATATTCCTGTGGGAGGAATATTGCCTTCAATTTCAAATATGGTCCCAAATCCCGTGCTTTTTTATCTTCTAATAGAATAGCGGTCTGGGTTTCTGATGCTATAGTTTGTCGTTGGAAGATTTTAAGTTGTTTTTTTAAGCTTCGTTGTTGCACAAAAAGTATCACCATTCCAGTAACTATCGTAGCAATGACAGGAGCAATCGTAAGATTATTATTTATCCAGTACAGCAAAAATACAGCACTATCATTTATCCAGTGCAATAAGAATACAACCTTATCAACTACCCATTCTTGCATCTTTCCCCTCCCCACTTTTTTAGAATCGTTGGGAGATTACTTTTTCACAAACATTTTTTCAAGACAGCCAATCGCAACGCGCTCTGTCATGGCAAATATATAATACACAACAGCCTTAAGGGGGGGAATATGATCACTAACGCACCAACCATTCTTTGCCTTGATTTAGGTACCAAAACGGGATGGGCGATACGTGGTGCGGATGGTCACATCTTTAGTGGAACCGCGAATTTTGAACACCATCGTTTTGAAGGCGGGGGTATGCGTTATTTAAAATTGGCACAATGGCTTACAGAAATGAAAGCAACAGCCGGTGGCATTGACGCCGTGTATTTTGAAGAGGTGCGCCGTCATGTTGGTAGCGATGCAGCGCATGTTTACGGTGGTTTGTTAGGGATCTTAACAGCTTGGTGTAAACATCATCAGATACCTTACAAGGGCATTCCTGTTGGCACAATTAAGAAGGCAACGACAAGAAAAGGAAATGCCTTAAAAGAAGAGATGATACAAGCGATGTGTGCAAAGGGACACAAGCCTAAGGATGATAATGAAGTGGATGCATTAGCAATTTTATATTTAATGAAAGAAGGGGGTATACATGTCTAGTAAATTACCGTGGACGAGGCTTTTTTCCTACAAATGGCTTATAGTTCTTTTTTGTTTGTCGCCGACCGAGAAATGTATCTATATCATGTTGCGGCTTTTAATGCTCCATAATGGTGAACCTGGTTTCAAATGACTTAAGGGCATTATCTCTTTATACTGGTTACCCAGTAGAAGAGTTTGAAGTAGCTTTGAATTCTTTGATTGAACGTGGTTGCTTCATACATTTAGACGATAGTCGATTGTGGAATTCAGAAGTTGAGAAAGAATTAAAAGAAGCCGCTTTTACTCAAGAACAGGAAGACAACTATGTCCAGTAAATTACCTTGGGTCCGTAATTTTTATCAAGAGTGGATTATGGACTTTGCTGACACTGATGCAGCAGAGAAAGCTACTTATAGTACACTCACTGCTCTTATGTATCGATCTTGTGAACCGATTTATGATGATACTGCTGCTTTAGCACGCATCGTTGGTTGTTCAGTGCAAACGTTTAAAAAATCATTAGAAAAAAATTAATTCTTCAATTGGAAGATGGAAATTTGTGGAGTACACAAGTTGAAGAAGAATTAAAAAATTGTAATGAGAATTTAAATAGGCTTTTTGAAAAAGCTATCAAAGCTGCAAATACTAGAAAAAATAAGCAGAAGGATAACACATCAAAAGAATATGATGCATCTATCATGACATCATCACGACAACACATTAACAATAACATTAACAGTTATAATAAAAAACTAACACTATCGTGTTAGCAAAAAAAGAAAACGATTTTGATTTAGAAAATATCGAAATTGTTGATCAGGCTCTCAAGCCATCAGAGGATGATGATTGCGAAAAGCTAGCAGATGCAATCGCAACGGGTGCAGAGGATCATCCTTCCATTCACGAGCAAGAAAACGTTTCCAAAAAAGCCAAGCGGTCTAGAACTGATCGCGGCTGTCGATTGCCAGACGATTTTGAACCGGATTACGATTTTGCAATTGCAGAGGGCTTGCCTCCAGAGCGTGTGAAAGTCGAAATCGCAAAGTTTCGAGATTACTGGTGTTCAAAAAGTGGAGCCAATGCAACCAAAACCGATTGGCAAGCAATATGGCGCAATTGGGTGCGAAAAGCTATCGATGATTTAACGAAAGGAAAAAACTATGGAAAAGCGATCATTGAAAACACAAGAGAACAACGCAGCCGCTCTTATCGAGTTGCACAATACATGTCCGATATCAAAAATTCAGATAATTCGTTCAAGTTTTTATTCAAAGATGGTAAAGGAACCACCCTTCCTTTGATTAACGGGATAAAAACCATCGAGTGCCGAAGCGGAGAGAATTACCTCACTAGCCAATGATGCGTTGAACGAACTTGAGAACAAAGCAACGGAAGAGGAGATCAAAACCACGTATCTTGTGTTGTCGAATGGCCTCAAAAGCCCATCAGAATGCGATGAAAAGGCAACAGCGCTTGCGTATTTTTACACCCTCGATGGTATAAGCAGCTGGGCATTGCAAACGGCAACAAAGAACGTTTTGAAAGGCAAAGCAGAAGGTTTAAATGCAACTTTCATGCCATCAACAGCCGATTTATAATCGTTACTGTGAAGAGCTTGAAAAGGGTATACGCATAAGTATTGATCAAATATTTAGATACCTTCAAAAGCCTGAGATACAAGACAAGGGGAAAGAGGCGCCTTTAGTGGCTGATGAGCATTTAGAAAAGTTACAAGAAGAGTTCAATGGAATTTTAAAGGGCATCGAGGATAAGATAGCAAAGTGAAGGAATTTTGTATGAGATATTGGAATAGATACGCGTTTAACTCGATAAAATAGACCGTACAAAGCGATTTAAAGATTTTTTGATTTTGACATAAAAAACTAAAAACGCTCTGTAGAGCCAATTTTGAGGCAAATAGACCAAAGGTAAAATTATGGACTAAAAGCATGGGAATTTTTAAAGATTTGTTTTTAACAAAACGTAAACAACCACAAAAAAAGTTTATTGCAACGGCAAGAGGGCACGCGCCATGGGGATTAGGGGTCACTGAGTATTTTTATAATCTTTACGAATATGAGGACAGATCAAAAGAATATGAGCAATTTGAAGGAGGTCAATATCACGAGATACCAAACAATGTGGATTACAGTACCAAGGCGCAAGTGAAAGCATGGCTATATGGTGGTGCTGTGCCTAAAAGTGTTCTCAACCTTGAGCCCCTCATAAATGAAATCAACAAGGAAATTAAAGCCCTTGCACCCCAAAGGGACATGATGAAATGCTAGATTATTTCAGAAACAGCTTGACAATGTTTTCAAAATTGTTAGATTCATTCGTTAGGTGGTCAAAACACTTTGAAATCGTTAGCGGATGAACAACCGAAATTGTTTACCGTTCCTAAGAATTCGACTTAAGTATCACGTCAAAAGTGTGTTTTGTTGTCGGGTGTCGCTATACCATACAATACCTTTTCTAAGGGAAAGTATAATGGCGGACTAACGGTCGTATTTTGAGCACCTGGCGCCCTTTTGGGTGTCTAATCGAAATTTAAAATTTCGTTAGGAAAATATCATGAACAATCTCATAAAAATATCAGAACAGGCCATTGGACAAGAAACAGTTCAAACCGTCAATGCACGTGAGTTGCATAAGTTTTTGGAAGTAACATCCCGCCTTTAATGAAAGCGTATCATGAATAAAAACGCAATAAAATCAGTATATTAAGTGCTTTTATTTTATTTGAATCCACTTAAGAATCCACGCTTTTATGCACGATTCAATTGAACATTTTTTATAAACAATAGCCATCTATAAACAGAGCATAAAAAGCAAATCATGATGCCAATGTTATAACGCATGGGAGCATTCAAATGAAATGCAGTTATCATTCATAACAGCTCATAAATTTTACAAGACGTTTTTATCATAATAAATCGCATTGTTAAAACGCAATTGAATATGAGGGCTTGTTTAAATGCAAATATTTGAAACGTTCTTTAAGAGGTTAATCCAAATTTAGATTGAGTAATTTTAGTCACCTCAAAAATGAGGGCATTGTTATGAATAGGCTTTAAATCATCACAGAGCTAATAGGCTTTTTTTCATTTAAATGTGATGATCTAAAAGAACGCTTTCATAATCATCTTTATATTATTTTGGATAAGTTTTTATAAAGAGACTAGAGAGCTTGCAATATGATACGTTTTGTATATATGTGTTTAATTGTTAGTTTTTATTTTTTTAGTTCCATCTACTCACAAGCCGCGTCTGTAAAATGGCACGGCTTTCTTTTTTGCACTCTTGTCTTTTAAGATGGCATTAAACCATAAAAAGCCCCCCGCGTTTGTTCTTTATTCTTCAGTATCAACAATCTCTATAAGAATATCGCTTTTATTCACTTCCTTATTTTTTGGAACCTCTCTTATTTCACTTT
>NZ_JBTTDJ010000017.1:0-24123 GCF_055796165.1 Bartonella sp. EBT8 | reverse complement strand
GTTTGTATTTTTTAGACATCATAAGATTCCTCACAATCTCTCTTGTGTTAAAATTTTCATGAAAAATGTTAAAGGGAGGGAGCGCCCCCGCCGCGCTCTAAATGTTTAAAAAGGCTTTATTACGGAGTAAGATGATTTTTATTTCATTATTGGAAAGCAATTCGATATAAGAACCTTGTTTCAATATCATCACGCGTCTTTTCGAGAATGATAACAATGCCGTGAAGATTTTCATATTCACAAACATGTAAATGATTTACAACACGGGCGTGATCATAAATACGAGCATTGCCATAGACATAACCAGCGATAATAGAGTTATTATAGACCCTAGCATTTTGAGACACATGACCTGATTTTAAAACCAGAGCATTTCCATAAACCCAGCAATTACCATCATGAGAGAGGTTATCTTCCTTTTCGATATACCCCCCTAGATCGCCTTTTTTGACATCACCAAAATCTCTTAAAGCTCTAATACGGTATAAAAAGTGATCATCTATTAATTCACAATCATCAATAAATTCATATTTTTTTACAGGCTCTTGTTTTACAAGCGTTGCATTGTCATTTGTATTGGAAGCGATAACAGGGGTATTATTTTCTGTAGATTTCATTTTTAAATCTTTCTATTCAATAAAAGTTTTTGATTAGCAGCCCATAAGGGCATCGGGTGCTCAAAAACACGGCGAATAGTCCGTTGCTTACACTTTCCCTTAGAAAGGTATTGTATGGTGTAAGCACACCCGACAGAATCTTCATATACTAATAAAAGCATAAAAGACAGTCAGTATTTTAAAAGCATGGGAAAAGCTGTTTCGTAACCTATCTGCTTATCATTAAGTGTTTTTGATCACTTGATTATTTATATAACAAAATACGTATTTATTGTTAACTATATTTTATTCTTTTTTGTATTTTTTATAATTATTTTTTATACCATTGTGTATAAATATGTGTCTTCTTATTAATATTTTCTGTTTTATTTCCTATATTTGATTCTATATTACGCAATTGCGTTATTTTTCTTTTTTAAACATCATAATAATTAAAAACGCTCTTATGATGCTTATTTTTAACTTTATAACGCATCATTATTTTTATGAGATAACTTGTGAATATTTTTGTGAATTTTTTATAAGAGGTTTGTAATTTAAACAGCTAATAATAGAGACCGCATCTTTAAAGCCAACGCTTTTGATTCAAATCTCTTTTTGATTCATTCTCTATAGCCATTGCATCATGTTCATAAAACAAAATGATAAATATGATCATGCGGGTTTGATTTGTTATATAAACATTTCGAATTCTTATATTCTTATCAAAATACCTTTTAATGGGCTTTTGTCTCTTGTCAGTAATTATCAGTTGATTTACCCCCTCGTTTTAAAAAACATCTTTTAGTAAAAAATAAAAAGCATTATATTTCAATATGTTAGTGTGTTTTAAAAAATAAACCATGCTAATAAGATGATTTATATAGACAATGCATGATATCAATTGATTAAAACCTGTCAGTATCTGTCTATAAATTGAACTGACACCATTTATGATTTTAGTGCATGTTTAAATCATGTTTTATAAGAGGGCATATAATCCTTTAAAGCCTTTCAAAAGACAGCTCGTGATTATGAGATATGCTATCAAGGCTTTTATAGCTATTAATTTTATAGGTTTTGAGGGTTTTGGGTGTAATTTATTTTTACAAAAATAAGTCATTAAAAACGTAAAGAATAGAGAGATACATCATTCTCTTTAAAGAGAGCTTTTGAAAGATATGAAAGCCATCATTTGAGATTGCGATATAATCTTTTAAAGGCAATGTAAAAAAATCTCATTCTATTTAAGATGGGAATTCTTAAAAGCCTTAATGCAATCCATATGAGAGTGTCTAAAAGTGCAAGGCTTCTCTTTTTAGAATATCGCATGATAAACCACTCCTTTTAAGATTATAGGTAAGCAACCTAACAAGAGAGGTATAGATCATGATTATAAGGTTCTATACCCCTTGTAAGATTGGCATGCTCATATGATAGGCATGATTCATAAATCTATTCAGTTTCTCTTAATTCTAGATTTGGAAGGTTTTTAACAATCTTCATTGTTTCTAAACTTACCGTAATAACCCTTTGGAACAATTCCAATGGATAAGCAGGGTTTCCAACGGTCTCAATAGCATAGCGATTGGCATCATTAACAATACCACTCTTTTTATCAGTCTTTACACATTGACGACCCATAACCCATTCAAGAGCGGGTTTACCATTTACGATATACTCATAAGCTTTAAGAGGAATATCTGTTATTGTGATATTACTATTGTAAATAACAGTAGATTTATCCTTTTCCTTACCTACTTTTGCAAATTTCATTTCTGTAACATAATAAAATTTCTCAGGATTAGGGATATCTGTAAGTTTTGGATTGCCTTTTTTAAAGGTCACTGTATAAGGTTCTACCGTCTCATAATTAACGTGTAAATTGCCTAATTCACGACCCGCATTAACGAATACCCAGAAATCTTCAGCACTCTTTACGCAAGGGATGCAAGGGAGCTCTTTAGAGAGATTATCAGCATAGCGAGCACGGTAATCTTCTGAATGCAAGAGACCGTATACGTAATAGAATATATCATCTTTGGTAATTTTTTCATTAAGATAAGCCGCTTTAAAATGTGCTAATCCTTCATCAGTGATGGCATCACGACGTTGTAAATCAGAAGTTTTGCTTTCTTCTGTAGAATTTGTAAATAAATAAGACTGTTTTTCGTGTTTATCTTTTGAAGCCACAACATCTTTGTAAACATAAAGTGGAAAGCATTGGCTACCACCATCTATCATATTCACATCAAGCACATGTTTACTCATCAAAACCGAAAAAACACATCTTGCACCTATGCCTGTAACTTGTATCACTTTATTTTCAACGGCTTTTCCTATCGGGAATACACGCAGCATTTGGTAAACACCATCATTAAGATCCTGATTGTAATAAAGCCATTGTTGTGTAAAGGGACGGTAAAGACTTTGTGTAAGGCAATCTTCTTTAAAGTTGAAAACCTTTCCTTTTGCCAGATCTTTTTTGAGATTATGACTCCAACTGATTTTTTGTGCATCCGAACTAACAAAATCATTTACAGCGTTTTTACGTATTTTCTGATCAGTATGTGGATGGGCATCATTAAAACGTTCTACTTCACTATTATAGAAAGCAATCATATTACGCATATTTTTTGCTAAAACTTTATGACTTGAGTTATATACCCAAGCATCACGGCTGGTCATAATACCACGAGAATAAGTCTCAAAAAGTTTCTTACCATGACCTTTCTTAATACCCATAGCTAAAAATGTTTCAAAACTGTCATCACGTTGATTTATCCAATCACCATGCTTGTCTGGTGTAATGATTTGCCAACTTGATTTATCCGCAAAATACCATCAACACTACTAAGGTACTCAAGAGCGGTAAGTTTTTCTTTTGTCGTAAGATTATTGCCAATATCATGATAGTAAATTTTACAATCTCCAGAAACATTGGGATTTTTGATAAATAATGTTACGGCAATACCTGTCATACTACCATTACCAAAAATATTCTCTCCTTCTTGAGCTCGACCACCGCTTAACATATTCTTACGAAGATCCCCCCGTAAATTAAGCACATAAATACTGGTAAATTCTTTGGCTAAAGATTTGCGTAAACCGTCCATTGTTGGTTTTTCTATATAACCAGAACCAGAAAAAAACCAATGATACCAGCACTCTCAATACGGTCACTAGCCCAGCGAATTGCTCGTATATAACTATCACAAGGTTACAACGTATTGATTTATAACGATAATTTACTGTTTTGCATATTGAATTAGACGTCCGAATATTGTAGGATTCTCTCATACCAAATCTGCTTATGTTCAATCAATCATAATCACTTATTTGCACGTCATAAGCGGGGTTATCGTGTGGATAGAAAACAGTTTAGAAAGGAACAAAAATGCCTCTTATGAATCGTCTTAATGCAAGAGCTGTCACAACATTGGGGGCTGGTAAATATAATGATGGTGCTGGCTTGTTACTTCATAAGGGTAAAGATGGGGGTGCTCAATGGATTTACCGATATACCATTCACGGACACCGTCGTGAAATGGGCTTGGGTGCTTTAAGAAATGTTTCTTAAAAAAAAGCCCGTGAATTAGCAACTGGGTGGCGTTCTGTTTTACGTGAGGGGCGTGACCCCATTAAAGAACGTGACAAACAAAAACGTGAAGCAATGCGTAATCTCCATTATTTAAAAGATATCGCTCTCGATGCTTTTGAAAGCCGTAAAGCTGAATTAAAAAATGACGGTAAAGATGGGAACTGGTTTTTACATTTACGTCTTCATATTCTCCCTAAATTAGGCTGTCTCCCCGTTTCAGAGATTACCCAAACCGATATACGCAATACACTCGCTCCTATCTGGCATACAAAAGCTGGAACTGCTCGAACAGCATTGATGCATCTTAATCTTTGTTTCAAACATGCTGCTGCATTGGGATTAGATGTTGATTTACAAGCAACAGAAAAAGCACGCGCCCTCTTAGGCAAACAACGCCATAAAGCGCAAAATAGACCAGCAATGGATTGGAAAGAGATACCGGCTTTTTATAAAACATTTTGCGAAACAACAACCATAAAATGTTTGGCTTTGCGTCTACTTATTCTTACAGGTGTCCGTACATATCCTTTGCATCATATTTGTAAAGATCAGATTGAAGATGATATATGGACCATCCCTGCTGAGAATATGAAAGGAAAGCGTAATGCTACAACAGAGTTTCGCGTGCCTTTATCAACAGAAGCTCTAAAAGTTATTGAACAAGCTTGTTGTCTCTCCAAAAGTGACTTTATTTTTCATTGACTGGTCGCTATCCTCTTTCACCTGCGATAATGGCATCATATATGAGACAAAATAAACTTGAAGCCTGCCCGCATGGTTTTCGGTCGAGTTTACGTGATTAGCTAGCAGAAACAACCGATGCTCCTTTTGAGGTAGCAGAAACCATTCTAGGTCATACGGTCGGAGGTAAAATAGAACGTGCTTACCGTCGTACGGACTATTTAGAGCAGCGCCGTGTTTATATGGATAAATGGGCTGCCTATGTCACGGGGAAATCTTAAAAGATGGGGGCTTGAACCCCATTTTATCCCATTATCTGTGAATAACTTTCTCTCTTCGTTCTCTCATTTTTGCTCAATAAGATTCATAAATTATTAAATGAGAAAATACATCATAAAGTGCTGTTTTTTTTATGATTAAACTTTCTTTCCAATCTGAGAAAAATATGGTTAATAAATGCGTATGATTTATTAATATTTTTTTTAATTGAAAGGATGAGTTATGACTGAAAATGATGTTCTTCTTACAGACCGTGAAAGTGCACAATTATTGCATATAAGCGTTTCAACCTTCCGTCGCCATGTCACCAATGGATCTTTACCAAAGCCCTTAAAATTTGGTTCTTTATCGCGTTGGTTAAAATCGGATCTGATGGATGTGATTGAAAAAGCAAAAACGCAACGTCTCAGTGATGTGGCGTAAAAAACTTGTCACGTAAGGACGGACAAGAATTGCTCAAATGTTGAAATAATTCTAATGTTAAGTAACCACTACTAAATCATGGAGAATTCATGAGTAATATCCCTACTTATCCTGTTACCCCAAACTTACAGTTGGTATACGTATCAAACGTAGAGTATTCTACTGCTTTTTACAAATTCATCTTTAAGAAAGAGCCTGTTTTCGTCTCGCCACGCTATGTTGCATTTTCTTCTTCAGGTGACGCACTCTTTGCTATCTGGTCTGGGGGCGATGCGCCTGAGGCAAATATGCCTCGTTTTTCAGAAATCGGCATTATGTTGCCTCATGGGGAGGACGTAGATAAGCTATATGCAGAATGGCAAGAGCAAACCACCGTTGAAATAAATGTCTTGAAGGAACCGTATACTGATATATTTGGACGTACCTTTCTAATCAAAGATCCCGATGGCCATATTATTCGTGTTTGTCCACTGGATTAAAAAGCCTTAGATCAGATCTTTTATCGCCTAAACTCTATTTGTCTGTTTTCAAAACCTATAAAGCTATGCACGCTAGAGGCTTACTTACAACGCGTAGCTTATCCGTTTAGTACTGTATTAAAATTCTCTACGCCTTTAACGATCAGTATTGAGCCGCACAAAATGCTGTTTTCGCTGTAGGGCGTTATAATAAAAAAAGCGTTTATAGATTGAGCAATATCATAAAGATCTAATAAAAAGCTGCTTATTCTTGACGAAAATGGAGCTGGTAACATAACTTTTCTGGAACTTCTTGCGAAGTTTATTATGTCTTATGCAGGCACACTTTATAAAGCCCCACAAATTTACTGTAAATTACTTGCGCAAGATATAAGCTTTTCAAATCTTCAAGCAACACCGCGCTTTCTATATGAGCAGAATACCAATGACAGCGTGCCCTTTCTTACTGAACTCTTGGCTTTTATTATTACCCAGCCGTCGCATATGTCGCTTTTAGATAAGCAAATTAATCACTTTTCATTAAAATTGGTTGAGAAACTAGAAGATGCTTTCCAGCTTAGCACGGGGGCGATTATTATTGCTTTGTATGATCGTTGGTTGCGGCGTCAATGGCAAGGCAAAAGCTTAAAATTATCTTATAGAGATTTTTAGAAACAACTTTCACTGAGTAAACCCTTTCACATTTCTCAATAACACAAAATAATCATAAACGTTCATTACTAAAAAGGTTAAATTAAATGCATAATACTATAAGTATATTTTAAATGGCGTTGTACATATTTTGCATGTGCTTCATACAAGGAAAAAATTTCCTTAACCAATTGTATTTTGATCTATTTGGTATACATAATGCGGCTTTAGTAAAAAATGCTTGCTATAGCTATATTGAAGCAATATCATTTGCTACAATACTGCACTCTTCAATAAGTAATGATAAATCACTATTTTCTCTAATATTGCGAATATGATTGCACAAATCACTTCGCACACTCCTTAGTTTCTTACTTGTAAAAGTGATGATGAGACCCTTGTTAAACGGCGTCTTATTGTCCATGATGTGACCGTCGAAAAGCTTGGAGAATTACTAAAAGAAAACTCGCGTGGATTATTAATGGTCCGTGATGAACTTTCTGGTTTCTTAGCCAATATGGACAGAAAGCAATATCAGACAGACCGTTCTTTTTATCTGACTGCTTTTAATGGAAATTCTTCCTTTACCTATGACCATATTGAGTGTGGAACAATTTATATTCCCAATGCAACACTTTCTATGATTGGGGGCATTCAACCTTCACGAATTATTCCCATCGTTTAGGCGCATGGAAGAAAAAATCATAGAGCTTTACGCTTTAGATCAAGAAACAGCTGCCTCCTTAAGGAGAGAAGCAGATACTTGTCGTGGTAGTTTGTCATCAAATCGTCTTATCCGTTATGTTGTGAAACTATTGGCATGTTTATGAGACTTTTAAAGTTTTTTTCACAACAGAATTTAGAATCCCTTTAAAGAAATATTAGAAGTGATTAGAGAAGAGAAAAGCAAAAATGCTGCTGTTGTGGAAGAATGTTAGAGAATCCTATCCCCTAACCTTTATTCATGCATCCCACATCTTTAAAAGATATATGAAGAATCAATAAGTTATTTATGGTTAAATATCGAGTGGCGGAGAGGAAGAGATTCGAACTCTCGAGAGCCTTTTGAGCCCTACTCCCTTAGCAGGGGAGCGCCTTCGACCACTCGGCCACCTCTCCAAGGAAGTGCATAAATGGTATCAGCAGAAAGTTCAAGACATTTTCGATTTTTTTTCAAAAATATCTAAGAGTTTTCTTTTTTATTAACTCAAGAAGACAAAAGTTAACAAAACAAAAATTGTGCCTTTTTTACCACATCACCTTGAATAGTACATGAATATCTTCCAAAAAGGTGTTTTCATATTTGTATATTTTAAAAAGATCAGTATAGCTAAGATACAAGTATCGTATATTTTTTGCCTTTAATGAGTTGAGCAAATAATATTCCCTAATGAAGATTAAACTACCTTTCACTGGAGATCCATTATGAATATAAAATCCCTCTTTTTAAGTTCTACAGCAGCTTTTTTAGCGATTTCTGGAGCGCAAGCCGCTCCAAAAGCGATTGCAGAACCAGAACCTGTAGAATATGTTCGTGTGTGCGATGCATATGGTAAAGGATATTTCTATATTCCTGGAACAGAGACCTGCATGCGTTTGTCAGGAAATGTTCGCGCTGATTTTATAGGCGGTGATAATATAGATGCGATAACTGACTCTCAATTATCAGAAAAAAAGAAAACCTATGGTGCATCGTCCCGGCTAACTCTTGTTTTCCAAGCCGCATCTGAAACAGAGTTAGGAACACTTCGTTCCTATGCACGCATTTTCTCGGACTGGAACAATGGCAAGGACAAAGCTGGTGCAAAACTCGCAGCCGCTTATATTGAACTTGGTGGTTTTCGCGTAGGTCTTGATGATACAATTTTTAACAGTTGGACTGGTGGTTACGGAAATGTTTTCAACGATGACAGTATAGCACCAGCAGGTGTTACACGCACCAATTTCATTTCTTACACCTTTAGTGGAGACACTGGATTTTCTGCTATTATCGGAGCTGAACTGGGTAATGCTGATGGTCCTGCCCCTATTGAAAATACATACTATTACATAGATAACGATGATAAAATTGCTGGCGTTGCTAGTGATAATCTCCCAAGTAAAAGAATAAAAAAATATACCCCTAATATAGTTTTGGGTGTGAAATTTATGCAAAAATGGGGTGGTTTTTCAACAGTTGCAGCATACGATGCTTATTATAAAAAGTGGGCTGCTAAAGTGCGCATGGATTTCAATGTCAACGATCGTTTAAATCTATGGGTAATGGGTGGTTATAAAAACAATGTTGATTACTACACAGTAGATGAAAATGTGCTGTCACGACAAAATACAACGATCTATGCAAACTGGGGTGGTAAATGGGCTGCTTGGGCTGGTGCAACTTACAAGCTCACTCCAAAAGCAAATTTAAACGCTCAAGTTTCCTATAGTGCTGTAAAAACCTTTGCAACTTCTGTAAATATTGCCTACACGCTGGTTCCAGGCTTCGTAATTACACCTGAATTGACTTATGTTTCTTGGAATGATGATCGCACGCATAATGGTATAAACGGTGCAACATATACACATGCTCTAAAAGGAAAAAGTGCTTTGCAAGGCATGATCCGCTTCCAGCGCTCATTCTAATTCTCTTGAATTACACTTTAAAAAACTGGTGACATATGTTACCAGTTTTTATTTTTTTAAGCTATGTGTAATCATCATAACACTCTTTTATGTTATTTTTCCCACTCTCTCTAACAAAAAGCTTTTTACTATTATAAATATATCTCAAGCTGATGTGTCAGCAAAAGAGCAATCAGTGCTTCCATAAATCTTGAACATACAATTCAAATAATATAAGCTTGAATTATCAACGAATTTATTATCAATAACTGTATCAATATATCCTCGAGAAAAAACAAAAATGCGCTGAATATAGTTTCAAATTGTTAGACAATGAATCCTAAAAATATTCTTAGCAAAACTAAAATAACTATCAGAATTTTTTATACCATAAGCGTTTTTCAGTATGTCAAAAACAAACATTCAAGAATAGAAGTGATGCATGTTTAAAAAAGCTCTAAACAGATGGCACTTATAGTTTTCGTGATACACAATCTTTATCTGCTTTCTTCTTTCAACCACTATCGGATTTTTTGTACAGCATGAATGCAAAACTATAATTTGTTCTTTTTACTTCCGATAATCATGAGAGTAAATTAATTGTTATCTCTCTCTTTTTTACGTAATTTTTTGAGCAACTATGTTCTTTTGTAGGTACATAACATCTTCATCTTACAGTCTTTTTAATGAAAGAACAGCATATGCGATAAAAAGGAAATTTTAAAGCTTACCTCTGCAAACTACAGATTTTTTCTCCCTTTCTTCATCCATTCCTTTGCGTGATAAGTATCTCCCTTATATCATAATATTTTTTTTCTTTCACTTAACCTTCATCAGATGAAGATCTGAGAGTACTTTTAATAAAAGAGAATCTATATTGCAGTAACTACACATATTTAACACTAAGATGAACTGAACAAATCCGATGGGAAATACTTATCTACCAAAGCGTAGATAATCGCTGCTGTTTCAACATCTAGAATCCCATCATAATTTTCTTGACGAAAATGAAGCTGAAATGCTCGGATCAAATCCGAGTATCCAATTTCGGTACATGCAACCGAAATATCATATCCATAGCATTTCAACTTAGCCAAAACATCAGCTTTTGATGGAAGACTCTTACAGAACTGCTCCTGATAGTAATGCTTTAGTTCATCATCGTACCATGCTCCTATACCTGCTCTATAAAGTTCTTGCCATGGAAAAGCAGGACCTGGATCACTCTTTCTGCCGATAGCAATATCACTGTGTCCAACAACATCAGTTGGCATGATATCTGGATATCGTTGCAGAATATTCAAGGCGAGTTCCTTAACTGCATCAATTTGCCTCGGATTATAAGGAGGAAATATAAAGTCTTCATTATTATAAGTAACTAAATTAACTGTCTCAAACTGTGCAGTCGTATCACTCATATTACCACCCTCAGTCCACGAACCAATGCCAGCGTGCAATTCATATTCATCTTTATAATTTGGATTTAAAACATGCACATCTTTTAAAGTCGGCTCAATATACGGATGCTCTGAAGAATCAGAATCACCAGTTGCTAAATTAACGATTTCAATACCAATAGATGTATCATTTAAATTACTGCGTCCAGCCCATGAGCTGATACCCGCATGCCATGCACGTTCATTTTCATCAACCAGATTAAAGATACGCATATCCTTAAATCCTGCCTCAAGATATGTCCGCTCTGATGGATCAGGAACAAGGTAATGAACACTAACATCTGCTCCTGTAAGAGCCATAATCGAATCTTTAAAATTCAATGAAGTATAATGCATCACAAGAAAACGAACACGACGATTAAAGCTCTTAATAGAACGATAACTGTTGTAATCAATCTGATACATAGAGACCTTCCTTTTTCAGTTCAAAAGTACCATCGTGCCTTATAATAGAGCGTATAAAAAATGAATATTGAGAGACTTTGAAGATTTTTATAAGACATTCTAGAATCCAAATACCAAAAATCATGCTTACAATTGATACATCAAATGAAGCGTTGATTGAACAATTAAGATGCATTTTCAAATGCCTCTGCATACAATCAATGAAGCAATTGTAAAAACATTCACAAACCATTAACTTAGATGTTTTCTATCAAGAAACAAATAATAGTATAACAAAATGGCTCATCAAATATTTCCTCACATTCTTGCATAAAACAGTTTTGCCTCTTTATGCTTTTTGTATAACATACGATTATAGATCACCACATATGATCCATAATGCCTAGCCATAAAGTGATAATAGACAATTCTCAGAAGATTACTGTTGTGTCATGGTAATTTGACAACCAAATTAAAAAGGCATATTCGTGACGAATTTCTCACCAATACATTTTATCAACAGAATTTAAGAAACCTTTCTGTAGCTTGCCAAAAATTAAGATTTTATATTGTTTTATGATAGAGAGTTTCTTCCTATCGTTTCTCTTAACAACATATCTCTCATTCTCCAATCAGAATGGACCGAGAATTTTTTCTTAAACTGAATAAAACAATTTCTACAATAATTTTGATCTTATCATGCGATAAAAATCATCTTATAATACATTATATTTTGAGTTTAAACTGTATAAATATTTGTTGCAAATGAGGTAGTAATATAGAATTCTAATCTCAGCGATAATCCAAACGAAATTTGAGCAGCGATATCCACATTTTTCTATGAGTTCGTTTAGAAAAAAAATATTTTCATATTTTCCAATTATTTAATACTACTTAGCCCTTATCCGAGAGCAAAACACTGATAGCAAATACAAACGATCTAAAGCATAAAAACAACACTGCCTTTAACCCAAACTATATCAACAATTGGAGAAGTCTTTCTATATCTCTACAAAGTTTCAATTTTTAATTTTCTTACTTGCAAATATCTTTTTAAAACTGACCAAGCTGCATATTCTTGTAAGACCACACCTAACAGCGGTCGCGTATAAGGAAAAGTAATATGATCATCACCATAACCGTTAATTCGTACAGTCATTGTCGCATGCCCAAGGCTTTCTTTTTGGTTTTCTAATACTTCTAAAGAGGGCGATAAACTAACCTCAGCTTCTAACTGTGAAATATTTTTCTCCGTTTTTTCTGTTGGCTGAAAATATTTTAAAAGCATCGGATCACTTACTGACCAGTGAACTTCTGCATACTTCGCTAATTGTTGGCAAGCAGTAGTAATTTCTGCACCAACCAAGTATGGACGAAAATGACCTTCAAATTCTTCGATTAAATGCTGTGCCAAAGACGCAGGTGATTGACCAACCAATTGTACCAGAACATAAGGACTTTTCCATAAAAAATGCCGCTCAAACGGTTCATGAGCAAAATGACTATCAACCCAATACGCAATGGTACTTTCATCAATTCCAATCAAAGTCCACGCATATTGAACGCGCGATACAACAGAATACTTCTGTTCATCATGTTCTAAATAATGTTCTAACAGCGAAAGAGCCTGAGTAGGAGGACCAGGCAAGACCACAAGAGAACTCCCACTACAAGAGAGGTAAAAACCAGGTGCTGTCCCAGTCGGGTTATCAAGAACTTTTGCCGTCTCAGGAAATAATGCCTGACGGGCATTATTGGCATCCGACCCAATCCCTAACCGTTGCAATTGACCTTTTATCGTTTGCCAAACCGCTTCATCATAGACTAAGGGCTTTTCCACAGCTTGTGCAATCGCATCACGGGTTTTGTCATCAGATGTTGGTCCTAATCCACCACTGATAATGATGAGATCTTCTTGTCCAAGACAAGCAATCACTGTCTCACTAATTTGCTGTAATTGATCGGCGCAAACAAAATGGCGTGTAACTTGAATGTTTCTTTTGTTCAGGCTTTGACTCAAATCTTGCAAATTTGTATTCAAATACTGTCCTGAAAGAAGTTCATCACCAACCGTAATAATCGCTGCTCGACAAATAGGGATAGGGTCTACAAGAGAATTAACAACAGTTTCAGCCATTTGACGTGTCGTGGCTAAACCTCCTAAGTCATAAGTCACCGTTTTTCCAGCGCGAATAACCTGATCAACACTCTCAGACAATTGTTGCGCCGCCTCTTTAAAACCTAAATGATCCAAGAGTAAAGCTGTGGTATAAAGCATCGCAGAAGGATTGGCTTTATTCTGTCCAGCAATGCGCGGTGCACTACCATGAACAGGTTCAAAATAAGCAATCTTGCTTCCCACATTTGCACTAGGCGCCAATCCCAATCCACCCATTACTCCAGCACCAAGATCAGAGAGAATATCACCAAACATATTTTCAGCAACAATCACACCAAACTGTTCTGGTTTTGTTACAATCCATAAAGCAACCGCATCAACATTGTGAATATCTGCTTCAATTTCGGAATAATTTTGCGCAACTTTCTCAAAAATTTCTTGAGCAAATTGACCACTTTCTCGCATGACATTTGGTTTATCTGCAAAAGTAACCCGTTTGAAACCATGTTCGCGTGCATAAGAAAAAGCATATTCAAAGATCTGCTCTAAACCAAAGCGCGTTTGCAACCGTACTGTCCATGTAGCATCTTCAAGGCTATATTTTTCTAAATTGGGATGTTTTAGCCATGTTGCTGTTTCAGGAGATATCCCACGAAAATCAAGCCCCGCATAGAGACCCTCGCTATTCTCTCTGATAACACAAAAATGAAAAGGTTTTCTTGGACCGACAATGTATCTTATAGGTCGTATATTCGCAAACAAACCCAATTTTTGGCGAAGTTGAATGACAGGCGAAACATAAGTAAGTTCCCTCTCTCTTAAATGTGGCGCAAGCTCCTTTAAAGAAGCTTTTTTCCCTTTACTCGTCACAGCACCAAGTAAAACAGCATCGCTTTCAGCAATTTTTTTCCAAGTCGCTTGAGGAACAGGATCCCCTTCTTGTTTCCAACATTCCCAACCAATATCTCCATAGGTTAATTCAATTGGCAACTTCAATTGCTCTAAAACCATCAGTGCAGTATCACAAACTTCTGATCCTATTCCATCACCAGGTAATACAAGAACTTTCTTTTTCATAATCTGTCAATCCATTCATCAAGAATTGCATTTGTCACCGCAGAATTATCATCCCATAAACGCGTACCAGCATCAGGGATGATCTTATATTCATGATTTATAGAATGACTTCTCGTTTGATTATCTACAGTTGCAAGTTGCGACTTTTCGCCTACCAAAGCTAAAAACTTTCCAGTGTACTTGATAATCTCATCCCTCGCATCCATTCCCAACAAGAGCTTAAATCCTTTTGACATCCGTTCAATAGCCATGCTTTTTTGCGTATCAGGAATCTCCAATACAGCTTTTTTCTTTGTCACTCCACGAGGATGCATAAAAGTATTCAATGCTTCGAGAGCTCCTGACAAATCTTTGTTTTTCAAGAAATTAAGAACATATCCAATTCGCTGTTGCAAAAGTATATCTGGATAGCCTGGTGCATTCACAGCGAGCACAGCTTGAACATTTGGAAGTCGCGCAGCCAATATCTGTACTAACATTCCAGCCATAGAAAAACCGACAAGAATTGAAGGCTCTTTAAAATGTTTTTCAAGTTTTTCTGTAATAAAAGGTAAAATACCTATAGCATGGTTATTACAAAAAATAGAGTCGCTGGGAAAAAGGGACAATGTATCGAGTAAAGTAATTTGGAATCCTTTTGCCAAACATAGCTTTGTAAATGAAGAACAAAAAACGCCTTGATCCCAAATTGGCATCACAGGAGAAAGAATGACAATATGAAGGCTCATTTTTATTTATTTCCCGGACCATTTTATTTTAAAATATCGATTGTAGAAGAAACTTCCCCACTGAAGATAACTATTAAAACGTAGACATGCCGGAACTCTCTCACGCATAAGTTCCCCTCCCCGTAAAGCTGTCAAGAATAACCAATTGTACCAAATTCAAATTAAGCTACGACAAATTTTAAGTATGCACAATGCAATTAGCTTAATGAGAATCCATTCTCAGCTACAGCAATCTCCACTCAAGTAAAATAACAGCAAAATGTTTACACATGACGCTCTCTTTTTCTTATCTCTCTCAATCCATTTCCGAATCCATAAAATCATGCGCTTTGCAAATATAAATCACGAAACCCAACAGACAACACACTGCCAATGAAACTGCCATAGTCCGTGGATTGTGCCCCGATATCTTTCCAATAACCGCGGCACTTAGCGCAGCACTTCCTAATTGTAAAGCCCCCATCATACCGGAAGCTGTTCCAGCAGCTTGCGGATGCGAAGAAATAGCCAATGCTGTCCCTAACGGCAATAAAAAACCATTCCCAAAAGTAAGAACAGCAATAGCCATAAAACTGGTCACAAGCGGCCATGGACTTACATACATTTGCAGAACAAATAACCCTGCCCCTACAACAAAAATAATATATCCGCGCCATATAGTTCTTTCCATAGACTCTCGTTTGAAAAACCATCGCGCCATAAGATTTCCTAAAATATAGGGTAAGGAGACGTCAATATAGCTATAACCAATATATATTGCTGGTAAACCTAAAGTTGTGAGTAAAAAAGGCGATTCCACAATATAAGCGAAATATGCTGCGTAAGAAAAACATGGAATAAGTGCATAAAAAATAAATTGTTTATTTCTAAGAACTCCTAAACACCCTTTTATAAATCCAACAGCAGAAAAACGTTGACGTTTTTGAGGCGGTAAGGTTTCCGTGAGCACAAAATAACAGAGCAAAATGGTCAAGCATATAAAAAGGCTTAAAAAGATAAAGGTAGCTTGCCAATTAAAAACTTGTAATAAGAGCCCTCCCACTAAAGGAGCAAGCGCTGGTGACATGCCAATAAAGGGAAAAACAATTAAGTAAAGTTTTCCAGCCGCTTTTTTATCCAATAAATCATTAATAATAGCACGACTTAAAACAATCCCTGCACAAGCTCCAAGTCCTTGTAAGAAACGTAACACAAGAAAAGCGTAAATATTAACCGTATAAACTACACTAAGCGTGGTAAATAACCATAAAAACAACCCAAATAGAAGTGTTTTTTTACGTCCAAAATTATCACTAAGTGGCCCATAAATGAGCTGTCCAATAGCCAATGCAAAAAGAAAAATTGCCACAGCACTCTGAATCCGAGATTCAGTCACATGATAATATTGACGCATTTCTCCAAGTGCCGGAAGAAAAATGTCTGTAGAAATCAGACCTCCCGTTGATAAGCATACGATAAGTATAAGAAATGGTAATGTATATTTATGATGCATGAGGGGGAAACACAATTTGTAATTAAAAATAATTAATTAATATAATACTATTTTTTATTTATTAATATATTTTATTTATATTGAGAATATTTATTCCCTCATAAAACATACCTTCTCAATCAACCGGCACGAAACTAAAGTCCCTTAAAAAATGTTTTTTCTCATCCCAGAATGATAATCAGCATTTGTTTTTGGTGTTTTCTGTCCTTTTTAGTGCATATCTACTCACTTTTGGAACATTATCGGTCAAGAGGCATTTTATCTTCAGCATCATTCAAGGAGATAAAAATATGGAAACTCGTATTCCTGAAGACACACCCTTCGATAGCCATTTTCTAGGAGAAACATCTCTAGAAACAGATTATCCTTTTTTTCAAACATCTATTTCATGGTCAGCTATCTTTGCTGGACTGGTCACAGCCCTTGCCACCTCTATCTGCTTATCTTTTCTTGTTGCGGCATTAGGTTTCAGCCAAATAGACTTCACCTCTTCAACACCTTTTGAAGGCTCTTTCCTCTCTTTCGGGACTGGTTCTCTTATCGTCATGTTGATCAGCCTTGCCTTAGGAGGCTTTGTTGCTGGGCGTTTTGCAGAATCATCAGGCGCACTTCATGGCTTTTTAACTTGGGCTCTGTTAATCCTTCTTATGACCATTCAAACCATCCACGTGGTTTCAAGTACAGCAAGATTAAGCACTAAAGCCGTTGTAGAAAACAGTTCAGCAATCCCACAAACCGGAAACAATCTCAAAACAAATCTTGTCCCCTATCTTTCAAAATTAAACAACGAAAGTTTTGAAACCGTTTTGCGTGAGATAAAAGACAATGGCATTGATTTTGATAAATTGCGCGATAAATTATACACCCTTTTCAATAAAAGTGACATTCCCGCCCTCAATCCGGATCGCTTAAAGCAATCTTATCAAGCCGCTCTTAAAGATATTGGATCAGCAATAACTGCTTTCAAAAATGATCCTTCTCACTACCGAGTCACTCTGAAAGATCTTAGTGATCGTCTTTCTGATCGTATAGAAGCCATTACAGAAAAGATCAATGAAAACGATATCATCAACGCCTTGATGAATAATGGGATGACACATGCGAATGCACAAACAACCGCGAACCGTGCACTTCATCTTTATCAAACAGCAGAGGAAAAAACCGAACAAGCCATTAAAACTCTTGAAGCACAAGCTCATACACTTTCTCAAAAATTAGACACAACCATGAAGGACGCACGTCATACTGCAAATAAAGCAGCTAAAACAGCCTCCCACATGGGATGGTGGGGTTTTTTAGGAGGCTTAATTGGTGCCATACTTTCCAGTGTTTGTGGATATTATGGTTATCGAAGCCGTAAAGATTCTTTTGTACTTTGAAAAACTTTTAATGCAAAGTACATGAAAATAATAAGAAGCTGTACAGTATGGACAGCTTCTTATTACAAACTTGCTCTTGATTACTTTATTTTGGTGCCCGTTCTTGTTTTAAAATAATCTTTATCACATGCTTTGCTGTCCTGCGCTTATTCTCATCTTAAAGGAGATCTTAGTAAGAATTTCCTGTTTTACTAAATCAATGGACATTCTTATATGCATCCTTTGGTATAAGGGATACCCTATTCACTGTATAAGCATTTATAAACAGCACCAATATAAAACGTCCAGTTACTCTCACTTTTAAAAAGTGAAAACAAGAGATGAAGAGAGATATTACTTTTGTCAAATCCCTTATAGTTAACTTATACAAAAAACCGAGCGATGCGTTCAATTAACATGCTATTTGACAAAAAATTAAACCACTGTTAGTTTCAGAAATTTTCATAGCTTATTCTGATTATCATTTTTTATAAGCTATTAAGGGGGAAAATATGGATATCTCACTTCATAAAATAGAAAATATCTCTGAACTGGCTACCGATGATTTTGCATCACCTTGGAGAAACACTAAATACGCTCAACGTATCGATTCTCAAGTTTGCGAAGAAAACCATGATATGAACGCGTTACATGAAGTTCAATAATGTATTATTGGGTAGCAACCTGCATGCATTCAATATATTCAGTGTAAGAAAGCTTAGCATATTTCATCGTCATGTTTAAATTGTTTTCTGAAGGCTTTTCTCAAGAAGTTTGGGCTAAGCAAGCATCTGAATTGTCAATTACAAACATCCCTTTTCATGAAGGGGATGTTTTGTGTGCTTTAAAGCAATACGCAAAAAATCCGAATAAACTTTCAGCGCTTAACTCTCAATCTGAAGCGGTAACGGTTATTAATGGAGTGCGCACCCCACACCCTCTTTCAAACTTTCTTGTTTTGGACACAGATCAAACTATAGATGAATATATAACCCGCGTTGATCACTGTGCTGAAGGAAAAGAATGGGGAGTCATGTATTATGGGTTATACGCAGCCACCCCAATTATGTGGGATGTGGCAAAAAGATTTGCAGATCAGTTAGCACACTCTTTGGGCTTTCGACTAGGCGAACGAGTAGATATTGATTGTTTTATCGGTCGATATTCTTCTACGCATGTTGGAGTCCATGTGGATTATGCCCATCATTTCGGCTTTACACTACGAGATAAGAAAACAATGTTCACATGGTCCAGTACACGAGATGACCTCCAAGGGCTAAGATATCCAGAATATGAGGCACACAAATCAACAGCAATCGCACTACAAAATCGTACCGATCGTGTTGCATACTTCCCTCATGATGCCTTCCATGTTGCCGAAACTGGAAAAAATATTGCTGTAAATGTCAATATCGCCTTTTGGGAAACAGCAAATGATGTGCAGAAGCATAGAGAGTATATTTCTCATTTACTCCATCTTGATGAGCGGACACGGCATGATATTCGAACATCGGGTAGAGCAAGTTTAAACCCTGAAAATAGTTTTCAGCTATCCGCTCTAAGCTCCGAAATTGCAAATAGTTCCCTAAAACGCCGTATGCTTATTACCCAATTAATTTGTGATACAAGTTCGCGTTTATGCGTCAGTCGCCCTGTTGTTGATATATCTGAAATTGAGAGTGAAATTATGCTTCGCCCCTCTGCTACTCTCCAATGGGTTTTCTTACCTGAAACAAAAGAACTGCTTATTGCCACAAATGGGCATTGTGCCAGTTTTAAATATAGTGCTCACCTAGAAAGCTTTCTGTATCAACTTTCAGCGGGAAAAAAAATCGACTTAGCAAAACTAAATGATAAATCATACACACCTGCTATGCGGGAAGAAGTCTTAAAAACCGTAAAAGCTTTAGCATCTTGGGGAACACTTTGATAAAGAAAAAATCCATTATTCTTGCCCAAATTTGCTTTTTTCTTGTTTTAGCTCTAAGTAGCTTTTCCGATGAAACAGCCCAAGTTACATTTGCTCTCCACTTAGCAAAAAGCACAACTTCTCTTTCAATGCTCTTGCTCGCCGGACTTATCGGTGCAATTTGCGCTGGACCAGTTGCACCACGGCTCTTGCATCTGCTCAGCCCCCCCCTATACAGTGCCTGCTGTTTTATTGTTTCAAGCACTATTTATAGCCACTGCTGCAATCATAAACCAATTTTGGGCATACATCGCCATTTCTTTTGCTCTAGGATGTGCTGGTTCACTCTTTTGGTCTGCAATCCTCGTTGCTGTCCCTGAATTAGCAAAGAATGATCACCAGTTAGACTTCATCAATCGTATCATCCAAACTGTTCGCAACCTTGGTTATATTGGTGGCCCACTGTTAGGGGGTATGTTGTATGGTGTATCAAACGGACAAAGAGGGTTGTTTGCGCTTTCAATCATCGTTCTCTGTGCAACCATTATCACTACATTCTGTGTAAAAATATTAAAAATGCATCAAGAAAAGATCAACACATCCGAGCAAACTAAAAAAGGGTTAGACGTAAGGGGGTTATTGCGTAAAAAAAATGTTCTCTATGCTCTTACGCCACTCATTATTACCATCATACTCACCTCTGCTCTCAATGTTTTATCCATTGTCCGCATTCGTACCAATCTTGATTTAAGTGCACAAACATATGGAATGATCGCAAGCATGATAAGCCTAGGATTAGTAGTTGGTCCACTCTGTTTCTCCAACCTTTTTCAACGCTTTGGCAATGCCGCTGGAGCATCTTTGGCTGCGACAACCATTGGTTTTGGAGTTTTCTGTTTTTCCTTAACAGATTTTGTCTGGTTAATGATGGTTTCATTTTTCATCCTTGGAGCAGCCAATGGCGTACAAAATGCCCTTATGGCAAGCTTCATGATGAAAACTATTCAAAAAGAACATAGAAACAATCAAATGCCTGCCTATGTCTTCATCATACAAACATCCGTATGTATTGGTTTTATGGGAGCTGGTTTTGTGAGCGTGCATAATACCCAAAACACTCTCCTTGCAATCGGCATAGCAACAATGACCGTAGGCGTTTTAGGTTTTGTATTAAATAGTACTGTACAAAAAAAGGAAGCTAACTATGGTTAGCAGAAATATGCGCTTTTTCTCTAAAGCAAACCATGCAACAAGCTTAAAGTTTCTACAAATACTCGAAAAATTGTTTCTTTTGAAATGATGCAGCCCCTTATGAACCAATCTCTTTAGTCCCTACTCTAAATAATATGAACGAACAAATCTTTCAACAACGTGCAACCTCGAAAGAGTTAAATAAGTCGATTTAACATTATGCAACAAGACCCGATAGGCTTAAATTTTTATAATGGAACAGGCGGATATGCATGGCAACTTGCAGACTATATGCAACATGATTGTAATGAGCACGTCCACTCCCTTGAATTGCAAAAACCTACACCGCCCACAGCTATAAATTCTTTAGCTGTTTATCCATGTGAATTAAATTCCTTGGCACGTATTCAATGGGCAAAAGATGTGCAGATAAAAAAAGATAAACCTGCCTTAATTGGAAAACGTCAAATTCAATCCATCACTGCTGTTTCTACGAAAGGAGCTGCATTCGGTGGATTTGACTTCTTGACCTCTGAAGCACTTCATAAAGGCTGCTTTGTGCAATCATTGAAAGAAATACAATTCAATGGTTCTCTTTTATCCGCCGGGAGACTTTTGATATCACTGGTGCGGCATGGGATCATCGAGACAGATCAAAAAGCATTTTCAAAGGATAAAGCAACAGCACTTTTACGAGAACCAACATGCTTCATCACTCACTCCCCCATCGGCTACCTTGCCATCAACCAGCTTAATGGGCGCACAATCCGGCTTAATGAAAAAACAAAACATCTCTTAAAGAGCGCTTCAGCACCGATACCTATTCAACACCCTGTAAACGATTCAATAAAACTTTTTGTTAAAGCAGGAATGTTACGATTGGTAACATTAGAAAGATAAAAAGATGCACCTGATAAGACCTGGCATGGGAACAGAAAAGAGTGCTGAACTCATTTATACACTTATTCAAATGCTAAGACCACGCAAAGTCATTGAAATCGGTGCAGGCGATAGCACATGCTTTATTGCTCAAGCTCTTCAAAAAGCTAAATTATCATGGCAACAAGATAAAAAGCTTCTCGAATCTTCTCATTGGGAGGAACGCACAGCTTTGCTTGACCCCTCAGGAGTTCCTGAAAATTATGAACCACAACTTATCACAATTGATGATTTTACGGCAGAAGGTCAATCAGCGGAAGAAGCATGGCAAAAACTCCTCAATGCCAATATTGAAAAAGATACTGTAACATTTATCAATGAGAATTTTTTCTCCCTCGATGAACAGACAATCAAATCTTGGGGACCGATAGATTTTGCTTGGATCGATGCTGGAACTCCAGCAGATGACGTACGATTTATTATAACCCTTTGGGAACATATCGCTCCTGGTGGTTATCTTTGTCTCCATGAACCAACAATGACGACAGCAGTTGCTCTTGATGACAAACAACGCGTTCGGCGTGTAAGAACCCCTATCTGGGAAGAAATCCTCTATCGGCTTGATAATTCCTATGAAGCTTTAACATTCCCCGAAAACCATAAATATCGCCAAAGCGGTCTCGGTATCGTCCGTAAACGCACCAATGCCGAACAAGTTGTACGCTCACAATCGTTACAATCAGAATTAAGAGAGATCAATGAGCTTCCCATTCGAAGCGATATTTTGCCTATGGGAAAAGAAACACTTCACAAACGTAACATTCGCAATTCTTTAATTTCTGCAATGACCTCACCCACTTTACGCGTTGTTTATGCAGCAATTATACTTGGTGCTAAAAATCTTTCCGATATTCTTAAACATGTCAATTCAGATGCCAAAAGCATTCATAAATCCATTAATCGTCTTTTGAATCTTGGTCTTATTCAAAATACAAAAGAGGGATTTCAAGCGGTAGATACATTTTGGCAAACACTAGAAGAGAAAAATCTACGAAATATGGAAAATTTAAGTGATCGCTCCCTAGAAAAAGAAAATATGCTTACAAAAATTAGTGAAGCATTTCAAATGGGAAAAATCTATAGCGAAACTGAAGTCTCAAAAATATGCAGCCTCTTTACTGTAGATTTTGCACGTTTAAGACGCACCTTGGTTGAAAGAGAATTTTTAAAACGGTACGTAAACAAATATCAGCGCATGCGCTAAAAAAGAGAAAAGATAGTGAGCCTTTTAGAAAGATTTTAAAAAGCTAATAGTTTGGAATGAAAGCTGATGATAAACATTTTTTATAGCATAAAAATAAAAAATTTTTGCAGCTTTTTTCACCAAATAATCCGGATGAAGATTTCTATTTTTATGAACCCAATCATATAAAATAAGCATCTTAGCGTTATTGAATGCGATACACTTCATCATGCGGAAATTATAACCTATTACCAAAATTAAAAAAACTGTGACGGCATTCTTAATCTTACAGATACTTGGAAAACAATTGTCAATAAAATCTCCACAATTTTAAGATCTAAAATCCCAAATGCTTATGCGATAAATATCTGTAGAGACAAAAGACTTATCTAATAAATAATCCTTTCTGAAAAAAGGCCGATAAAAGGGCAAGTAACTGTTATTAAACATAATGCTTTCCAAGTATCACATGACCTCTTTTACCCTATCATTATGAAATATCTAAAGGAAAAAAGCTCAAGAAATGTATGGTCTGCAAATAATATAACAGGAGAAATAAGCCCCCATTATGAAACCGAAGAGATGCGATGGGGAATTGAACATGAAGAGGATGCCTTGCAAGAATATGGCTTCATTTATAATGCCAATATCATAAAATGCGGCTTTGTCCATCACCCTACAATAGAAATGGCTGGGGCTAGCCCTGATGGGCTTATTGGAGAAGAGGGGTTAATCGAAGTCAAATGTCCAAGATCCATATGCGTTTTTGTATCGATGACCAAATCAAACCGGAATATCACGCACAAATGCAATTCCAAATGGCGTGTACAGGACGAAAATGGTGTGATTTTGTAAGCTATGATCCACGCTTTCGCATGCATCAATCATCTCACTTACGTATGAAAGTCAAACGTGTGCACCGTGATGAAGAACAGATTAACAGTATTAACCAAGCTGTCGAAGCCTTTTTAGCACAGATAGAGCAAGAGATAC
>NZ_JBTTDJ010000016.1:0-25714 GCF_055796165.1 Bartonella sp. EBT8 | reverse complement strand
TGCCGTGTTTATATTTTGGGTTATTCTGCAACTCAGAAGGAATATGAGAATTGCATAAAATTGCAAAAAAAGTTATTACAACTACAAAGGCAACAGACGCGAATGTTAAAATACCTTGGATAAAGTCAAGATTTCTTTTAATTCCTGAAAAATATAAAAATTATAACGCCAAACAAGGCTCTTAACTGCTTATCTGTAAACATATCTATTTTCTCTAAACTGAAATCTTACACAACACACCAAACATTACGCTTGCGTTATAATAACACATTACGGGTTATAGTTACAAACGAAATAATGATAACATATTGAATCTACAATATGAATCCCATTTTTTATTTTTTAATTGTTTATTTCTCAAATTAAAGCCCCGTCGTTATATGACACGGCTTTTTTTGTCATAAAAAGGCGTCCCCCGCGCCGTTATTTATACTGTTGTAAAAATAATTTCATCAGAGATAACAAGTTCTCTGTTGTCATAAACTTTTCTATCACCACTAATCTCAGTACAGTCAATTTTTCTTCTGCTCGTTTTTCAAAAAATATTCTCTAAATAAAAGAGCTTGCATCAAACTTTTTTGTTCGATTTATTGTTGACTATCGAACTTTTATGTGCGACAGTCATTTTATGAATTGAAGAGGAGGGCAAATGAAACGAGAAGCACTGCTTAGAGAATTACGTAAAGAAGCTAGAAAAAGAGGCATTCATTACAGTGAAGCTCCTGATGCAGGAAAAGGATCGCATTATTGGGTAACTTTTGGAGACAAAACAACCGTTGTAAAATCTGGTGAATTGACGCCACTTTATGTGAAAATAATAAAAAACAGTTGGGGGTATGAAACTTCAATTCAAACGGTTTCATTACTTTTCGTTTCAAATCCATTTCAGTAATGATAAGGAGACTTAAATATGGAATATACCTATCAAGCAAAGCTGGAATCTGATGCAGATGGTGGTTTTGTCGTGACTTTTCCAGATGTACCTGAAGCAATAACAGCTGGAGAAAATCGAGCAGAGGCATTAGAAAATGCTGTTGAAGCGTTGGGACTAGCGTTACGTAGCTATCCTATGCGTGGTTTATCTTTACCTACACCACAGCAGTATAAAGGTCTTGTAGCAGTAACGGTAGACGCATGGAATGCTCTCAAACTAGCAGTAGTAGAAGCCTTTAATAATGCTAATATCACAAAAACAGAATTGGCTAATCGTCTTGGCAAGAAAGAAACAGAAGCGCGTCGCATTCTTGATCTAAACTATCCAACTAAGCTTCAAACATTGGAGCAAGCACTAGCTGTGCTAGGTAAACAGGTTGTGATTATAATCAAAGATGCAGCTTAAGATCATCCTCCCCTCTCTCTCCGCCATTTTAAATGAAGTCAATAGGTTATACATAAATGTAGTTTTGCGGCGAATTTTGTATAATTTATCACGAACTTTCTTACCAATTCATTTTTTTCAAGGATTTAAAAGTTTTCTCTTGTTGTCAAAATCTAATTTTACAAATAACGAATTTAATAAAATGATATATAAAAGCAATAAACTATCACGTACTCTTATCTAATCCGACCTTTTTCCATTGAGTTCAAAACTTAATATTACATTACAGCAAAACAGCAAACATTTTTGTGTTTTTTATCGTTTTGAAAGCAAGGCTTTTACGTTTCGCATCTGTGGTATATTCAATGCTAGCTTCAATCTAGCGCTAAAAGCACGTTCATGTGTAAAGTGTAATATCTGCATTTTTACAACGTATTTATGATAAAACAAAAAATTTAAAAGCATCAAAATGAGAAATTTTGCGTTCTCATATTTTTAATGAGCTAAAACATAAAACGATGGAGTGGACAATGATATGTTTACGAGGGGCTAATTGATGTTAACTTCCAATTTGAAAGAACGTGTTGCCTTATTTGAAAATAGAAATTTTCTCTATTTTACGTTGAGCGGTTTATTTTCTGCATTTGGAAGTGGGTTAGATTATATCGCATTGTCATGGCTTGCCTACAGTCAGACAAACTCAATTCGTGGTGTAGTGTTGATGATGTTTTTTCTGTGGATGCCTAGCATTATTTTTTCGCCTGTTTTTGGCGTGTTGGCAGATAAATACAATCGTAAAATGCAGATTATCATTTCAAATTTTGGTAGAGCGTTGGCGATTATGGGATGGGTGATATTTTGGCAGTTTGGTCTAAAAATTGAATTGATATTCTTATCTGCTTTTTTGGGTATTTTTATCTCTTTTTATATGCCATCAGCTGTTCCTTTGATCCAAAGTATCGTTCCGAAAGAACAATTGCTCAATGCAAATGCAACAATTGATATGGTTTATGAACTTGGCACTATCGTAGGGATGGGATTAAGTGGATTTATACTCGCCTATGCAGGAACAAAAGGAACACTTCTGATAGGCAGCATATTTTTTATTCTTGCCGGTTTATTTAATTTTGCTATGAAGGTACCTAAAAACCGAAGATCTAAAAGTCAAAACCAGCAAAATTGGTGGGAAAATTATACATCATCACTTCGTTATTTTAAGCAGAATCCAGTTCTTATGATGCCATATATAAGCCAGATGATCATTATGACTCTTTTAATGACCATCCCTGTTGTTCTGATTCCTTATACACAAGAGGTTTTGAATGCGGGGAGCAAGATTTTTGCGACATTAGAAGCGTTTTATTCAATAGGCGCATTTATTGGTGCGCTTTGTTCGCCACTTTTTTGTAAAGTTTTATCCATAAGAAAAACAATAGTTCTTTTATTAGCCGTTATGGCTATTGGGCTTGTTATATTGTCTGTTAATATACATACTTTCATTGTTTTTCCTGTTTATTTTATGATTGGATTTGGACTTTCGAGTTGGGCTCTTTCAATTTCTTTATCACAACTCTACTGTGATCCTGAATATCAGGGAAGATTACAGGCAAGTTTTAATGGTATCTCTGGATGTTTTATTCTTGGATTCTATCTATTTATGGCAAGAGATCCCGAGGAATTTTCATCTCAGTTTATATATTTTCTTCAAAGTATCATTGCGATTTCTGGAATGTTCATTGTGCTTTTTTACAAAAATGAGAAACAATAATTTGCATTTAAATGCTGTAAGATCTACGTCATTCTATAAACATGTATGGTATTCTACAGAATGTATTGTTTTAAAGGATAGATGAGTGAATATTAAGATTAGAGTTTTTAACGAATAAAACATAAATCTTATGTGTTATAAAAGATTAGGCTCTTTTGATGAATTAATAAAAAATGTTGATACACTCTTTGATTAACTTCGCTTTCGTGAAAGGTTAGCAATATATGGTACATTGGAATTTCTGAAAAGTTTTTTATTACATATTTAAGCAAAGCAATGAGACAATCTCTTATCAGAGAGGAGCTAGGTTGGGTTATTTACATTCTTCAAAATCCATATGAATAGCTGTATTTGTATCCTCTTTGTTGGAAAGAGGCGTTCTGCGGCGGTGTAAGGTTTGTACGATTTCCTTTTTCAAAACCGCATCTGCTTCGCTTAAACGATGAATACTCAGTTCCAATTCAAGAGATAATGCCAAATCCACACATAATTTAAGTTGTTCTCCAATGTCAAAACCGCGTTGATAATCATCATAAAGACCAACAAGCGTATCGGATAATTCTTTATCGCATAAAGGGGTCATGTCAATGTCTCCACATCACGGTTTTTCATGCAGTTTGAATAAATGCTACTTTATTATCATCATTAAGGGTTTATATATATATCAATATCATAGTTTTATAAATTTGGTGCAAAACATTAATTTTTAAGCCAATGTCTGTGAGAAATTTTATTTTTCCAAGATTTTCAATTTCCCAATTGTGTATGCATATTGCAATATCTTTACTATAAGGTCTACGATATTTAAAACGCATTATTGCTAAACGGCTTTTAATTTGTGTGTAAGATGGATTGTTTTGATGGTAAAATGCCCTGAAATTTCATCATAGTCAATCAAATCAAAACCATTGTTATTGATATAAATAAAATGGCGTAGTTGCTTGATTGATTAGTTTCTGCGCCTGAGAAGTATACTACTTTTTATTTGTTTTCGTTTATTACCAATGATGTGGATTGAGATAGCTTGTAAACATTTAGCCTCTGGATTAATGATCTCATTTTTTGCAGAATGGCCATTTATTTTACCCATTTTGTATTGAGTTTTAGACATTGATAAACTTTTTATCGTTATGTAAAAAACTATGGTCAATACGTTTAACATGCATATTCTGTGGTTTAAGCAGTGATAGCATACAGTATAGAATGAACAATAGAAACTGTATGAAGTTTCTTACTGCATTGAGAATGTAGGAATGACATTTAGGATAGCGACCAACAAAAATCTATGTAATAGTCAACCTAACAAAAGCGATAGTGGCACGTTCAGTTTTTTCATTGGTTCGTATCCAAAATGTTTTTGATACTGAATAAAGGTATTTGATAAACTTTTATGAGTTATGCTAAGGTTATATTCCTATGGTGTCGCTAAAAAAAAGACTATGGCGATTGCATGTTTAGGGGGGCATGATTTTTGTGCCTGCTTAAATGGATATAGCAACATCTGCTTTATGTGGAGGTGTGGGGTAACCGGCTTATCTTAATGAGCGATAATGATAGATATAAATCAAGATAATTTTTGAATAAATAACTATATTGATTGAGAAAACTCTTTTGTACGATCAAAAATAGGATCTAAAATCGAGCTGGAAAAATTCTGTTGTGGAGTGTGCCGTCTCTATGTTTTCACGAATGCCGAACAGCTTCGTATAAGTAGCTTGTTCCATAAGAGCTTTATGAAACTGGTATAGGAGAACTTACAGCTTTTGTTCTCTACAAATATCAAGAAATCTATTGTGTTTCATTAGATTGGCTTGTAACTGGCTATGGTGAAATGTTTACAGATATGACAAGGGTGAAAGCGATGGGTTTTAAGCCGCAAGTCATTTCTGCTAGGCTTATGAAAACGCTTTGATATTTAATTTATACGAACTATCGCGATTCAAACACAACATTTTCTTCTAAAGATGTAGCAGAATTAGCAGCCGTGCTTTATGGGAAGTTGCAAGAGCTTATTCAAAACATCAAAACTATGGAAGAAGTTAAAGCAACTTTATATCGCGTTTAAAATTGCATTTAAAACATCAAATTGAAACTGAAAAAGCACAATCAGTAACTACAAAAGATCCTGATTAATAGTCTTCTAAAATGAAAACCTTTTTTATCTTGTAGCACTAAGCACAAAACTTAAAATCAAACGACATGTTTTGATTCACTTAATTTGTTTTTATCTATTGTGCACATTTTTATAGTTTTTTGATGCAGGAAAAGAGCTGTACAACACACAGAGTAATTCACATAGTTGCTACGTATGTGTTAGTTATCAGATGAAATCCAGCTATAAATATTCTGATCGTGAAAAACACCATTTAAATATTCGGCTTGTTTAAGTGTTCCTTCACACTCAAAGCCGCAACGCTTGGCAACAGCATTGCTCTTCTGGTTAGTAGCAGCACATTTTATGACAAATCGTTTGAGAAGATGATGTGAAGAGTAATGCTTGACAAGAGCTTTTACTGCTTTTGTAATAATACCATTACCTTGCGCTTTTCTATCAAGCCAGTATCCAATATATCCGGTTTTATTTTCATAATCTATGTTATTGAAAGAAAGTAAACCCACAGGATTTTCTTTAAACAAAATAACATAGGTTTTTTCTTTGTCCTTTTGATGTGCGAGAAAACAGGAGTCAAGAAAATTGGCTGTATCATTTTCATGGTTAACAAAACGTGGCCATGCCATAAATTTGCTGAAATACTCTCTGTTGCAATGAATGATTTCATAGAGAGCGGGGGCAAATTTTCTTGATGGTGTTGTGAGCTGGATATCATCGTCTACATAAAAATTTTCTTTTCTGTGCAGCAAATCTTTGGAGAGAGCGGACAAAATGGAGGAGGGCATCCTAGCGGTGAGTACACCTCCTTTTAGCCAGACATAGATTGGTAGTCTTTTGCATAACCATTCGTTAGCAGTTTGCATATCATAAAAACGACAGCTTCTTATTAAAAAATGCTGATCTTCTGTTAAACCATGGTTTCCTTGTAAACACAGAGAGTTATTTTCATAACAGATAAATCTTGTTAGAATTTGTTTATCATCACTTGGATTTTTATTCAGATCATCCAACAATGTGAGCGAGTGAAGTCTATTCTGTAGTGAGGGGATCTGCTTGATGTTTAGATTAGTCTGTAGAATTTGGATACCATCATGGAGCTTATAGTCAAAAGTCTTTCCTACGGCATAACTATTTTTTTCGTTCAAGGAGCAGCTTGGTTTAAAAATAAACTTCCATTTTTCAAGCAGATCTGGATCATAACTTTTCAGCACATCATGAATGCTACAAAATAGGGTTTCTGGATTGAAGACTCCATGTTCTAGGGTCGATGCAATACAATCAGCAAGGAAATTGTTATTTATATAAAGAGATCCTGATGGTGGCATGTATTCGACGAGAAAAGAAAGCCAATCACTTAAGGATTTCAAGCTTATTGCAGAATGTTCTAAGTTGGAGCCGATGTGAAGATAGAAGCCTTTCAGATAAAGATGTTCAGATTTGTATAACAAAGGAAAAATATCTCTGATGTATTCTTCTTTAGTGATCCCAAACCAAGAGCCTTTATCCTTTAGGTAAGAATGAGAGAGTTTAATACTAACACCATAGCGCTCACCTTTTCTCGCAGCCAATGTCATAAGTTTATGAAATTCGTTTACGCTCTCTATATGAATGAGTGCATTTTTTTCTAATGCAAGAGATAAATCTTCAGTTGTTTTGAAGAAGCTATCTAAAATGATACGATCATTAAGAAATCCTGTTGCTGAGGCGAGTTTGAATTCATCAGCAGAGCAAACTTCTACGCTCAATCCTTTCTCTGCCAACAATCTACAAAAAATTCCAAGTGAACAGGATTGAAGAGAAATAATAATGCTAGCATTAGCAAAGTATTCTTTGCTGGCTAATATGATTTTCTCTATTTGTGCCAAAGCATTGTCGGCATCAAAAAGAAAAAAAGGAAGATCAATGTGCTTTGGGCGATTGATAATTTCTTTTGCAGTTTGACTGATATATTTTGAAATTATTTTTTTCGTCATCATTAAAAGACTCCCCCTGACAGCTACGTGCTGTATTCAGTTATTCACCAATAGATAAAAACCACTTGTACAATATCTCATACGTAATAATTGTCTATGAAATAGATAAATACATCACTCCTTCTGATAGAGACAAAGCGGGTTGTTTCTAGAATATGCCTCAAGAAATCTCATTCAGAAAAGTACGGGCATCTAAATATTCTAAAATTGTATAGCCTTCCATAAGCAGAATTTATACCTCTTCCCTATATTCTAATCGTTTCACTTTCAAAAGGCGCAATATTTTTGCATGGATTTTAGCTTTTTAAAGCAAACTCAAGAGTTGTCTTTGGTAGAAAAGATAGAGGAGTATAGAATTCCATGTGTTTCCTATGAATTTTATGAAATTATACCGTGTTCTGTTCTTTGTATTAAAATGGATTTCCCCAATCTTAGTAAATTTAATTTTTTCAAATCAATAAAAATTATTGAATTGTACTCTTGCCATTTTGTTTGTGCGCTTTATCTAAAAAGTAAATTGCTCTTTAATAAGAGATCCTTTTACGAAAGCAGATTATACTATTTCTTGATGGAGGTTATACCATAGTTTGCAAATAGAGTGCCTATTTTGGGTTTGAATTCCTTTTTTCGGGGGTATCCAATTTTATCTTTTAAAAGGTTTTAAGACAACGCTGAGAGAGCTCTGAGCGTTGAGGTGATGTCTTTTGTTTTTTTAATTTTTCTATTGCGCAAAGGTGATTTTGTGAAGCGTTTTTTTTTGCCTGTTGTGGCGGAGCTAAACTTTGTTTTGGCATTTAAAGTATTCTCTATATTGAGGGGTTTGTTATGAGAAAATATTCAACACCAAATTTGGTTAAAGTTGTTTCCTTAGGAGCAGCAATGGCTGCATTGTTATCAAGTGTTTCTCCTGTTTTTGCATCGGGTGTTTCTACAACAGGAGGTCTTGTTAGAAATTCAAGTGGGGGAGATGTTCCTTACCCACACGGTAGCCATGGCAGTATTGTCTTTGCTGGTGATGATGATTATTGTGGTGTGGATAATGTTGTTGGTCGTGGTGGCAAACAACAGGAGGCAATAAAAGACGATCGGCGAATAACTGCAGAAGAACAATATAACAGATTTGTAAATGATCAAGACTTTGGAGGTCGCAAACCTTATGGCACGACCACTGAAAAAGTAACTTGGGGTGGTGATGGAATGACGACCAATAATGGTGCTTATATGGGACCATTGACTAGTGGTAGTTCTAATATTCTTCCTGAAGCTTATGGTGTTTATTCTTTTGCTACTGGGTGTGGATCTGCTGCGACGGGGAATTATTCAACAGCATTTGGTGCAGGCGCAACCACAAAGGCTGGCGGCGCGCAAGCCTTTGGTGTTTCTGCGCTTGCCGCTGGAAGAGCAAGTGTTGCTATGGGGGTAGGATCAGAGGCGAGGGAGGAATCTACAGTTGCTATTGGTGGACTTGCAACTGCATTGGGTAAAAATAGTATTGCTTTAGGAAATAAGACGAAGGCAAAAAAGAAATTTGCGATTGCTATAGGTACAGATGCTGAAGCGCAAGATTCAGGTTCTATTGCAATAGGGGGCAGGCGCTCTGACAGAACTGAAGAGGTTAATCCTAAAAGGAAAGTAATAGCGGAAGCCCAAAATGCGATTGCTATAGGTTCATATACTTATGCTAAAACTGAAGATTCAGTTGCTATTGGTGCAAATGCACAAGCACTTTCTGATGACAGTGTTGCTATAGGTGGGGGGTCTGTCTCTGATAGAGAAAAGGGTGTTGCAGGCTATGACCCTGGAACAAATAGATGGTCAACAGAAAAAGATATGGTATGGAAAAGCACGGCAGGCGCTTTCAGCGTTGGGGAAGCTGGTGGCAATAGCGGTGGTACACTAACGCGGCAAATTACAGGGGTAGCAGCGGGAAGTCAAGATACGGATGCCGTCAATGTTGGACAGCTGAGAGCTTTGAGAGATTTAATGGCCGATTCAGGAGTAGGAGGAGGTTGGAAAGTTTCTGCTAACGATACAGATTCTGCAGATGTTACTCCAGGCAGTACAGTAGATTTTTCAGTGGAAAGTACAGAATTAGGAAAAGACAACTTAAAGATTGAAAAAAACAGTGCAAATAGGAAACATAACCTCAAATTTGCTTTAAATGATGTTCTTAAACTAACGCAAGTTACTACAGGGAAAAGTACGCTGAGTGATGATGGTTTGATGATTGAGAATGGCCCGAGAGTGACTGTTGATGGGTTTGCATTTAATGGTAATAATACTCCAAGTATAACTATTGATGGTATTGATGCTGGTAATCAAAAGATTACAGGAGTGAAGGCAGGAACTGATAATACCGATGCAGTGAATTATAAACAGCTGCAAGAGGTAAAAAAAACAATATCACAAGTAGGAGGCTGGAAGCTTTCTTTTGATGATGGTTTTACTAGAGATATTAATCCTGGTAGTGTAGTCGTTTTTGCTCCCCATGAGAAAACAAAAGACCTTGCCCCTAACGTAAAAATAAAGAATATAAATATTAAACACTATGGTGCTGATAGAGTCGAATTTGACCTAGCTGATCGTATTGACGTGCGAACTATTACGTCGGGACAAAGCATTATGGATGGTAGTGGTTTTTATTTTGTTGATGCGAATGCGCCATCGATAACTATTGAAGGTATTAATGCTGGAAATAAAAAGATTATGAACGTAGAAGATGGAATTGACGATTTCGATGCAGTGAATTTTAAACAACTGAAAGCTGTGCAAGAAGCCTCTAAAACGCACTGGCAACTTACCGTTGGCGGTTTAAATCCTATGTCTATTGGACAAAACGATACAGTAAATTTAGAGTCAGCTAGTAAGAAAGGTCACCAGAATATCAAGATTTCAGGGGATGGTAGCCGTAATGTCACATTTGACCTAGCTGATCATATTGACGTGCAAAGTATTGCGTCGGGACAAAGCATTATGGATGGTAATGGTTTTTATTTTGTTGATGCGAATGCGCCATCGATAACTATTGGAGGTATTAATGCTGGAAATAAAAAGATTATAAACGTAGCAGATGGAATTGACGATTTCGATGCAGTGAATTTTAAACAGTTAAAAAATATAAAGGATCAAATAGAAGAGAATTCTCTTGTTAGATGGCAAGAAAATCAAAAGCTTATTACTGTGGGTGCGCAAAAAGATGGTACGAAAATTAACATTACAGGCAGTGAGGGAGCACGGACTATCATAGGCGTGAAAGCCGCAGAGAATGATGATGAGGCTGTTAACAAAAAGCAACTTGATAGCCGGATTGCAGATATTAACAATGTGATTAACAACATTAACAAGGGAAATGCTTTTGCTGTTCTCTACGATAAAAATGATGATAACACCGTTAATTATAACAGTGTAACATTGGGTGGGAAGGAAAATACCGGACCAGTTTCACTCCTCAATGTCAAGAATGGCATAATTGCAGCTAACTCAACGGAGGCTATTAATGGTAGCCAGATTAATACGATATCCCAAAAGGTAGCAGAATTTTTTGGTGGTAGTACAAAATTTGAGAATGGCGTTTTTAAAGTACCGAGATACAACATAACTAATATTGATGAAAATAGTCAGGAAATCGAAGACAAAGAACATAATGATGTTGGGTCAGCTTTGTCAAGGCTTAATATGAGTATCAAGCATGTGAATAAACATCTCATTCATGCTATAAATGATATTGCTAATTATTTCGGTGGTGGTGCTGGATATGATAACGCAGGAGAATGGCACACTCCCACCTTCAAGGTTATTGAATTCAATGCTAATGGTGCGACCAAAAAGCCTTATAACAATGTCGCTGATGCTTTTGAAGGTGTGAATAATTCTTTCACGAATATTCATAATCAGATTTCGGATATAAAACAAAATAGTTTGGTTCAACAAGAAGGCGAGAATGGTCTTATTACCGTTGGTAAGGCAACAGGTGGTACTAAAATTGATATTACAGGCAGTGAGGGAGCACGGACTATCACAGGCGTGAAAGCCGCAGAGAATGATGATGAGGCTGTTAACAAAAAGCAACTTGATAAAAGCATAAGAGATATTTCTAAAAATATTGAGACAGTAAGCGCAGCAGCTGTTCTTTATGATAAAAATGATGATAACACCGTTAATTATAACAGTGTGACTTTGGGTGGGAAGGAAAATACCGGACCAGTTGCTCTTTTAAATGTTGGAGATGGCAAAATTTCTGAAGAATCGCATGATGCCATTAATGGTAGCCAGATTAATACGATATCCCAAAAGGTAGCAGAATTTTTTGGTGGTAGTACAAAATTTGAGAATGGCATTTTTAAAGGACCAAGATACAAAATAACTAATATTGATGAAAATAGTCAGGAAATCGAACATAAAGAATATAATGATGTTGGATCAGCTTTGTCAGGGCTTAATATGAGTATCAGGCATGTGAATAAACATCTCATTCATGCAATGAATGACGTTGCTTCTTATTTCGGTGGTGGTGCTGGGTATGATAACGCAGGAGGATGGCACGCTCCCACCTTCAAGGTTATTGAATTCAATGCTAATGGTTCGATCAAAAAGCCTTATAATAATGTCGCTGATGCTTTTGAAGGTGTGAATAATTCTTTCACGAATATCCATAATCAGATTTTGGATATAAAACAAAATAGTTTGGTTCAACAAGAAGGAGTGGATGGTCTTATTACCGTTGGTAAGGCAACAGGTGGTACTAAAATCAGCATTGCTAATAAGAAAAATGAAGATCGGACGCTTTCTGGAGTGAAAAAAGCGACACTTTCTATAACTTCAAATGAAGCAGTAAATGGTTCACAGCTCTTTATTACTAATAAGAATGTTGAATCTGTAACAGATAGCTTGATAGAGGTTGCTGAAAATATATCGCAGTATTTTGGTGGCAGTACAGATGTATTTGAAGGTATAGAACCAACCTTCCTTATTCAGGGGCAGAAACATCATAATGTTACAGATGCGTTTACTGGTGTGAATACTTCTATCACGAATCTTGATAATAAGATTATTGAAATGAAAGAAAATAATCTTGTGCAACAAAAGGATGGGGCATCAGGTATTATCACCATTGGTGCAAAAACGGCTGGTACTGAAATTAATATTGCAGGATATGCTGGTGTAGCACGCAAGATTTCTGGTGTGAAAGCAGCAGAGAAGGGTGATGAAGCTGTTAACAAAGACCAACTTGATAAAAGCATAGGAAAGATTTCTAAAGATGCATTACTCTGGAGTGAAGATGAACAGGCGTTTGTTGCACTTCACGAAAAAGACGGAAAGAAGACAAAAAGCAAGCTTAAATTTCTTTTGAATGGAGACATTGCTGAAGATTCAACCGATGCTATCACAGGTCATCAGCTCTATCGTATGAGCAACCAATTGGCTGCTTATTTCGGTGGTGGTGCTAAATATGAGAATGGAAAATGGACCGCTCCTAATTTCAAGATTTCTCAAATCGATGCTAATGGCACTGTTAAAGAGCAGACACATCATAATGTTGCAGATGCTTTTGGTGATATTAATAGCGGTATGGTTAACATAAACAACCGGATTGATAATGTCATAAACAAAGTCGATTCCGATGCTTTAAAGTGGAATGATTTTAAGGGAGCCTATGATGCTAGCCATGATGGAAAGCCAAGTAAAATTATCAATGTAGCTGATGGTAATATTGCACAAGGCTCGAAAGATGCGGTCAATGGCGGACAACTTTGGGAAACCAATGAGCGTATTAACGGTGTTGAAAAAGATATTAAGCATATCGAAAACAGAGTTGATAATATTTCCACTACGGTTACAAATATTGGTGAAACGGTTGTCAAGATTGAAGATAAGGTTGATCATATTGATAATAAGGTTAACGATCTTGTGGATGGGGTTGTTCTCTATGACAGAGATGAAAATGGCAAAAAAATCAACAAAGTTACTCTGAAAGGTGTCGACGAAAGTGAGCCTGTTACGATTGATAATGTTGCTGATGGTCGCATTGAGAAAGGTTCAAAAGAAGCAGTAAATGGTGGACAGTTGCGTGATTACACTGAACAACAGATGAAAATCGTTCTTGATCAATCAAAGCACTATACAGATCAACGGGTAAATAATATTGTTGTCGATGCTATTGATGATGCTGTTGAACGCGCAAACAATTACACCAACATGAAGTTTGAGGCTTTAAACTATAGCATTGAAAATGTACGTAAAGAGGCAAAACAAGCAGCAGCTATTGGGTTGGCAGTGTCTAATTTACGGTACAATGATATACCTGGAAAATTAAGTGTCGCATTTGGTAGTGGTTTATGGCGTAGCCAATCTGCTTTTGCTTTTGGTGCTGGTTATACATCTGAAAAAGGAAACATTCGTTCTAATTTATCAGTAACGAGTTCAGGTGGGCATTGGGGTGTAGGTGCAGGATTTAACATGACACTGAACTGATAGAAAATTTTCTTAAATTTGCTCCCTGCCTCTGCTTAATTAAAGCAGGGGCATTTTAGTAGAAAGCTTTAACAAAACGCCTTCGGTGAGGGTAAGCATCTTCCTAGAAAAATAATCAACAGACGCAAAAATTATACGAATTTCGAAGAGATTAAAGCTAAAAACTATGTGCTATAAAGTATTAAATTTGAAGTATAAACTTCACAGAAGCATCTTGCAAAATATTGAATGATACTTTTTATTAGCAAAGCCAAGAAAGTTTGTTTGTTGCTATTTTATACTATTCTTTAGCTAACATACCACTATAACAAGAATCATTATAGTAAAAGAGAAGCCAATTTATTTTTCAAAAGATCATACAATTCCTGAAGATATTTTCATTCTTTTGATTTAGACGTTAAGTTAAAGTAATATGAATCTTTTTGAAGGACAATCCTATTAACATATATTGCGAATCCACGTTCTTTTTTAAAAAAGATCGCCTTAGTCTCATAAAATAAGAAAACGGTGAATACATGAGTTTTCGCTTTAAAAATTTCTAACAGACCAACTTTTTTCAAACTAAATATTTTCTCAAATACACAAACTGAGTCTTAATTTTAAAAATTATAAATCCTATCTTTGATAAGAGCATTTAAATGTGTCTTTATCAGTCTCTCTTTAGGAGTTGGTTATCATTTTAAAGTGATCACTTTTTTTAATTTTAGCATTCCAATTTATTTGTAGGCTCGGGAGAGTTATAGGGTTTATGTGCATGATTTGATAGAGTGCTGAATCGATACTGCAAACAAAATATTTTAATGAAAACTCCACAACGCCTAATCTTGTTAGGAAAGTTTGTAAGTTTTATAGATAAAAAATTATTTACACATAAACCCACATAGCATTTAACGAGGCTGCAAATTTTAAGGTCTCATAGAAATATTATATGTTTTGTTGAAAAAATAACACACCACAATTTATAATAATACCTTTGTTAAGAAGAAATTCACTTTTTTCTTGCTATTCTATTTCAGACTTTATAGATGTACAAAAAGTGTATTAGTTAAGACTCATTTTGTTTAAAAAATATCTTTTGAAAGAGCGAAAGGTAGCAAAGCGGGGTGGATGTTATGAATTTAAAGAGAAGTAGTATCAAGAAATTACAATGTGATTTCATCATTACTCTTAAAAAGACAAAATCATTACTAAACGGAAAAAAATCCTCAGAAAACCAAAGCTCCCTTGAAGATTACTTAATTACCATTAAGAGACTACACAATTTTAGCGAAAGACAATTTACTAGTAAATGAAAACCATCAAACATATCGCTTTAAATGTCCAACGAATAAATTGACTGACTTAAGCAAAAAACGTTTAAAATACACTAAGTTAAAACCCCTAATTTAAACACTGATTGAATCTAAATGTGTCATTTACAACACTCATTAATACACCTCTTAATTCTTCACATTTAGACCTGATTATAAAAAGCACATACAAAACACAGCAAAAGAATCAAAATGTCACCAATTCAAAAAACATTACCATTAAATCATAAACCTAATCATTTTTCGGTATTTAACGCGGAAATATGTCTTTTTTATGTTTTAATTTTTTCATTGGAGAATTTATTATGAAAAAATTTTATACCACACGAGCCGCGAGTAATTTAAATTATTCTCGTTTTTCTGATCAGCGACCTTTTGTTAAGGGGCTTTCGTTGGCTGTCATGGTTGTATTTTTATCGAATATTTTCTCAGTAAGAGCTGGTGTGACAGGGAATTCTGTAGATGTAGAGCCTACGAGCGTTCAAGAAACAGCATTAGATAATACTCCAACAACATCGCGTATTGGTGTGACTGCAAGTCATGTTAGTGAGGCAGAGCCATCCTTAAGTTTTTCTATGCCTGCAACTGAGCAAGTATCAGCATTAGAGAGTGATCCAGCAGCGTTAAGAGTAGATGTGTCAGCAGACACTGAATCTTTAGAAGCAAATAATGTTAAGAGAAGAACACGCTTAAGAAGTTTCTCTCTACCTGAAGCTTTGCTAGTTTCGGCATTGGAGGGTAATTCAACAGCAATCAATGTAGATGATGTGTCGGAAGATACTAAAGCCCTAGGAGCGGGTGCTCTTAATAGAAGTTTCTCTATGCCTGAAATAAACCAACCAATGGCAAGAGGCTTTAAACCCTTTAGTGCAAGGGCGCCTTACATCGCAAGAGGTGGCTTGCCATTAGGTGAAGGAGCAAAAGCTCGAGCATCAGGAAGTATTGCAATAGGGCAGGACACTTACCACAATAATTCATCTTCTGACTACTGGGTAGGTCCAGTAGCGGAGGGAGAAATGTCAATAGCTATAGGGATATCGGCAACGTCATTAACGACTGGGGCAATGGCTATAGGTGGAGGTGCTGAAGTGAAGGAAAAAGATGCTGAAATGGCTGTAGCTATAGGTTATGATACAGTTGTGAGTGTTGCGAAGGGTATTGCTTTGGGTGCAAATACTAATGCTATAACTGCAAGTGGCATTGTAGGTTATAATCCTAAGACAGGGGTAGCTTCAACATTAGATGATGTTACATGGAAATCGACATATGGTGTAATGAGTATTGGTGTGTTTAGTGATAATAAGCCCGTTGAAACACGGCAGCTTGTAGGTCTTGCTGCTGGAACTGAAGATACCGATGCGGTGAATGTTGCACAATTAAAAGAATTGCGAGAAATGGTCGTAGGAGGTTGGAAGTTCACGATTGACGGTGAAAATGCTACCGACGTTAGTTTAAACTCAGAAAATGCGATAGATTTTTCTGCAGGAAGTAGCAATTTGAAAATTGCAACAGGTGACAATAAACTTTCAAGAGCCGCTGAGGGCAATAAGGTAATATTTGATTTATCGGAAGATCTTACGCTCCACAGCGTAAAATTGGGGGCAAGTATTTTAGATGCAACAGGTCTCATAGTTGCTGATGGTCCAAAGATAACGAAGGACGGCATCTCAGCGGGGAGTCACAAGATAACAGAAGTTGCACAGGGAACTGCAGATACCGATGCAGTGAATTTTGAACAGTTGAAGACAACTGAAACAAAGATCGAACAACAAGTAGCATCCAATAGTTTTGTAAAACAAGATGACAATGCGAAGCACATCACTATTGGTAAGGACACTGACGGCGATAAAATTGATATTGCCAACAACGAGGGGCAAAAACGCACACTTACTGGTATAAAAGATGGTGCACTTTTAGAAGATTCAAATGAGGCAGTAACAGGTTCACAGCTTTATTCACTGGGCAATGAAGTTGCAAAATTTCTTGGTGGTAATGCTAAGTATGAGAATGGTAAATGGACTGCTCCAAAGTTTACGGTTAAGACTGTCAATGAGGATGGCACTAAAGTTGAAGAGCAGAGTTATAGCAGTGTAGCGGAAGCGTTTACTGGTGTGGGTAGTTCTTTTACGAATGTTAACAAAAAAATTACTGATGTAAAAAATTCTGTCACGAATATTAAGAATGAAGTTACAGAACAAGTTAAGGATGTGATTACCAAAGTTGAAGGTGATAGCCTTGTAAAACAAGATGCTGATACCCAGCATATCACGATTGGTAAAGGCACTGGTGGTGATAAGATTGATGTTGCCAATAATGATACAGAAAAGCGTACACTTACTGGTTTGAAGGAAGGAAATCTTTCAGCAGATTCCAGTGAAGCGGTAACAGGTTCACAACTTTTTGCAACCAATAATAATGTAACATCTCTTGATGATAATATCTCGAAATATTTGGGTGGTGAAGCTAATGTTCTCAAAGGTAAAGCACCAACCTATAAGATTGGGAACACATCATATAGTGATGTTGGATCTGCATTTGCAGGTATAGACAGTTCGTTTACAGAGGTTAAGAATGAAATTACTAAGGTAGAGAATTCTGTCACGAATATTAAAACTGAAGTTACAGAACAGGTTAATAATGTGGTTACCACAGTTGAAGGTGATAGTCTTGTTAAGTGGGAAGAAGATGGGCAACTCATAAAGATTGGTGCAGAAAAGCACGGTAATATAATCACTATTGCTGATAAGGAAGGTAAGGATAGAAAACTTTCTAATGTGCAAGCTGGAGATTTATCTAAAGATTCAACAGATGCAGTCAACGGTTCACAGCTTTTTGTAACCAATAAGAATGTAACATCTCTTGATAGTAGTATATCGGAATATTTGGGAGGTGGAGCTAATGTTCTTGAAGGCAAGCAGCCAACTTACACTGTCCAGAGTCAAACATATCATAATGTTGCCAATGCTTTTGAAGGTATAGATAGTTCTTTTACGGAGGTTGACAAAAAAATTACTGACGTAACAAACTCTGTCACGAATATTAAAACTGAAGTTACAGAAAAAATTAATAATGTGATTACCAAAGTTGAAGGTGATAGTTTTGTTAAACAAGATTCTGATACTCAGCATATTACTATTGGTAAGGATACTGGTGGTGATAAAATTGATATTACCAACAAGGAAGGACAAAAACGTACATTTACTGGTTTGAAGGAAGGAAACCTTTCAGCAGATTCCAGTGAAGCGGTAACAGGTTCACAACTTTTTGCAACCAATAAGAATGCAAAATCTCTTGATGATAATATCTCGAAATATTTGGGTGGTGGAGCTGAAGTGCTTCAAGGAAAAGAACCAACCTATAAGATTGGGAACACATCATATAATAATGTTGCTTCTGCATTTTCAGGTATAGACAGTTCTTTTACTGAGGTTAACAATAAAATTACTGATGTAAAAAATTCTGTCACGAATATTAAAACTGAAGTTACAGAACAGGTTAGTAATGTGATTACCAAAGTTGAAGGTGATAGTCTTGTTAAGTGGGAAGAAGAAGGGCAACGAATAAAGATTGGTGCAGAAAAGCATGGTAATATAATCACTATTGCTGATAAGGAAGGTAAGGATAGAAAACTTTCTAATGTGCAAGCTGGAGATTTATCTAAAGATTCAACAGATGCAGTCAACGGTTCACAGCTTTTTGTAACCAACAATGATGTAACAAAAAATACGAATAACATTATAGAAGCAAATACTAAGATTACACAGAACGCTACTGATATAACAAAAGCAAACAGTAATATATTTTCTCTTGATAAGAATATCTCGGAATATTTAGGTGGTGGAGCAAATGTGCTTGGAAGCAAAAAGCCAACCTATAATTTATCTTCTATTGCAGACGATGGTACAATAAACAACAGCGCTTCATTTAATGATGTTGGTTCAGCTTTTGAGGGTCTTGATACGAATATCAAGAATGTAAACACGCATGTAGAAAAAGTAGCTAAGGACGTTCAAACGCAAATTACACAAGCGGTTCAAAATATTAATACAACAATTACCAATGTTACAGAAAACAACCTTGTACAGCATGATAATGAAACAGGTAATATCACCATTGGTGCGAAAGAAAATGGCACTATAATTCATGTGGTTAATAATAAAGGAGAGACACGTACTATTACAGGCGTGCGTGGTGGTGATCTCTCAGCAAATTCAAATGAGGCAGTAACAGGTTCACAGCTTTTTTCAACGAACACTAATGTAACCCAAAATACCACTGATATTAAAAAAGCAACTGATAAGGTTACGAAGAATTATACTGATATAACATTATTAAATAGTAACATCTCGAAATATTTGGGAAGTGAAGTAAATGCACTTTCTAACAAAGCACCGACCTATATTATCCAAGAACAAAAATATAATGATGTAGCATCTGCATTTACCGGTGTGGATAGTTCTTTTACAAAGATTAATAATGACATTACCGATGTAAGAAATGACATAAAAAATTCTGTCACGGAGATTCATAACGAGATAGCTCAAAAGGTTGATCAAAATGCTCTATTATGGGACGATAAAGCACAGGCCTTTGTAGCTCGTCATGAAAAGAAGAAAGAAGAAAAAAGTAAAGCTATAGCGACACAAGAAAATAGCAAAATTACCTTTCTTTTAGCTGGAGATATTTCTAAAGATTCAACTGATGCAGTAACAGGTTCACAGCTTTATTCCGTGAGTAATATGCTTGCAACTTATTTAGGGGGCGGAGCTGGTTATAATGATGATGGCAAATGGAGTGCACCAACATTTAAAATTAAGACATTTAAGGATGATGGTAGCCCTGAGGAGAAGAGTTATGACAATGTAGCCGATGCTTTGAGTGGAGTTAGTAATTCTGTTACAAATATTAAACAAGAGATCACCAACCAGGTTAATAATGAGATTAGCACTGTGAAAGGTGACAGTCTTGTTAAGAAAGATAAAGAAACGAATCTCATTAACATTGGGAAAGAAGTAGAAGGTAACGAAATCAATATTGCAAACAAAAGTGGTAATGAGCGTATTCTTACTGGTATAAAGAAAGGGGGGCTATCAGCAAACTCAAATGAAGCAGTTAACGGTTCTCAACTTTATTCTACGGATCAGAAGGTAAATACAGCAGCCACGAAGATAGCCGAGTTCTTTGGAGGTGGAGCTAAATATGAGAATGGTCAATGGACAGCTCCAACTTTTACGGTAAAAACCCTCAAAGGTGATGGCCCAGAATTTGAAGAGAAGACTTATAACAATGTAGGGGAAGCATTGGCTGATGTTGGCACTTCTATCACGAATGTTAAAAAGGAAATTACCAATCAGATTAATAATGAGATTACCAAAGTTGAAGGTGATAGTCTTGTTAAACAAAATTCTGATACGAAGCATATCACGATTGGTGCGCAAACGGATGGTGATAAAATTGATATTGCCAACAAGGTGGCGCAAAAGCGCACACTCACTGGTTTGAAGAAAGGAGACCTTTCAGAAGATTCTAATGAAGCGGTAACAGGTTCTCAGCTTTTTGAGACGAATAAGCATATTGCTACTTACTTAGGTGGTGGTGCCGGATATATGAATGGCGAATGGAAAAAACCTGATTTTAAGGTTAAGATAGTCAAAGAAGATGGCAACGTTTCTGATGAGACCTATAATGATGTAGCATCTGCCTTTTCCGGTGTAGGTAGTTCTTTCACGAACGTTAATAATAAAATCACGAATATTAAAAATGATATTACCAAAGAGATTAGCCAAGTAGTCAGTGATAGCGTTGTTAAGTGGGATGAGACGACAAAGTCTATTACCATTGGTAAAGAGAAAGACGGCACAGTAATCAATATTCAAAACAAGAATAAAGTGAATCGAGCCATTTCCGGTGTAGGAGGTGGAGTAATCTCTAAAGATTCAAACGAGGCGGTGAATGGTTCTCAGCTTTATTCTTTAAACGAGCAGCTTGCGACTTATTTTGGGGGCGGGTCTGGTTATAATGGAGAAGGGCACTGGACAGCTCCTAAATTTACGCTTGAGAGCTTCAAAGAAGATGGCAACGTTGCTAATGTGACCTATGATAATGTAGCAGCTGCTTTTTCCGGTGTAGGTAGTTCTTTTACGAATGTTAACAATAAAATTACAGATGTAAAAAATTCAGTCACAAATATTCATAATGAGATTGCTCAAAAAGTTGATCAAAATGCTTTGTCATGGAGTGAAGAAAAACAGGCTTTTGTTGCAACGCATGGCAAAACAGAAAGCAAAACAAATAGCAAGCTTACATCTCTTCAGAATGGTGACATTTCTGCAAACTCAACGGATGCTATTACAGGTGGTCAGCTTTTTTCTACGGACCAGAAGGTAAATACAGCAGTCACGGAGATAGCCAAGTCTTTAGGTGGTGGCGCTGGATATAAAGATGGCAAATGGACTACTCCAACCTTTAAACTCAAAACTTCTAAGGATGATGGTAGCTCTGAAGAAAACGCTTACGATACTATAGCAGGAGCATTTGAAGGCATAGGTACTTTTATCACGAATGTTCAGAATAAATTTACTGAACAAGTTAAGAATGTGGTTGAAAATATTAATACACAGATCACTAACGTTACAGAAAACAACCTTATTCAGCATGATACAAAAACAGGTAATATTACTATTGGTTTGAAAGAGAATGGCACTGAAATCAGCCTTTTGAATAAGGAAGGCAAGAGTCGAACGATTGCTGGTGTTAAGGCGGCGGTAAAAGGCGATGAAGCCGTTAATAAAACACAGCTTGATGACGGCTTAAAGGGTCTTTCTGATGCTCTTCAATCTGAAGATTCAGCGGTTGTTCACTATGATAAAGGTGATAAAAATGGGACTGTTAATTATGCGAGTGTAACGTTTGGTGGTAAAGATAAAACCCCTGTTGCTTTGCATAATGTTGCTGATGGTGTGCTTTCTTCAAAATCACATGATGCGATTAATGGTGGTCAAATTAATAAAATCAATGAGGATGTTGCTCAATTTTTGGGTGGTAGCACATCCTTTAAAGATGGCGTTTTTAAAGGACCAACTTATAATTTGTCGAGTGTTGATGACAAAGGTGAGATCACAGCTAAGACTTTTTCTGATGTTGGCTTAGCTTTTACAGGTCTTGATACAAATATCAAAAATGTCAATAAACGTATTAAAGAAGTTTCTCAAAGTGTTGCGCAAGATTCTTTATCTTGGAGCAATTCTGATCATGCCTTTGTTGCAATGCATGGGGAAGAAAAAACAAAGAGCAAGATTACGCATCTTTCCGATGGCAATATTGCGTCTGACTCTGCGGATGCAGTTACAGGTGGTCAGCTTTATTCTATGAGTGATGCATTTGCCAAATCTTTAGGTGGTGGCGCTGGATATAAAGATGGCAAATGGATTACTCCAACCTTTAAACTCAAAACTTCTAAGGATGATGGTAATTCTGAAGAGAAGATTTACAATACTGTAGCAGAAGCATTTGAAGGCATAGATACTTCTATCAAGAATGTTCAGAATAAATTTACTGAACAAGTTAAGAATGCGATTAGCAAAGTTGAAGGTGAGAGTCTTATTAAGTTGGATGAAGATAATCAAATAATAAAGATTGGTGCAGAAAAACACGGTAATATAATCACTCTTGCTGATAAGGATAGTAAGGATCGCACTCTCTCTGGTGTAAAGAACGCAGAGAAGTCCAATGAAGCGGTTAATAAAGCGCAGCTTGATGAAGGTGTGACGAAACTTTCTGATAAAATTGAAGATGTACGTTCTGTAGCAGTTTTCTACGATACAGAAGAAGTTTCAGAAAATGCCCGTGCATTTACGAGATCAGCTCGTAAGGCTAAGCAAACCAGTGTAACTTTTGGAAATCCAAAGGAAAGCGCTGTTTCGCTGCGGAATGTTGGAAATGGTAAACTTACAACAGACTCAACAGAAGCCATTAATGGATCACAGCTTTATTCATTAGGTGATAAAACTGCTACATATTTTGGTGGTAATGCGACATTTAAAGATGGTGCCTTAACAGTTCCAACTTATAAGATTTCTAATATTACCGAAAAGGGTGATCTGGAACAGACTAATTATAATGATGTTGGAGCTGCCTTTGCAGGTCTTGATACGAGTGTCAAAAATGTGAACACTCATTTGATGAATGAGATCAAAAAATTTGATGGAAAAATAGCGGATATTTCTCAAGAAGTTAAAGACGATGCTTTATGGTGGAGTAAGGATAAACAGGCTTTTGTTGCCGAGCATGGAGAAGATAAAAATAACAGCAAGCTTACATCTCTTCAAAATGGGGAAATTTCTAAAACCTCAACTGATGCTGTGGCGGGTAATCAACTTTATTCTGTGAGTAATACACTTGCAACTTATTTAGGTGGTAATGCTAGCTATGAAAATGGCAAATGGACCGCCCCTAAATTTACAGTTCAGACGGTCAATAAGGATGGCAATGTTTCTGATGCGACCTATGATGATGTGGCTTCTGCATTTGCTGGTGTTGGTACCTCTTTTACGAATGTTAAAAATGAGATCACAAAACAGATTAGTAATGAAATTTCCAATGTGAAAGAAGACAGCCTTATTAAGAAAGAAGCTGATACAAATCGGATCACTATTGGTAAAGAAGTAGAAGGTAGTGAAATCGATATAGCCAACAAAGATGGTACGGATCGGACTCTTTCTGGTGTGAAAACCGCGACAGAAAATAATGAAGCTGTTAACAAGGGGCAGCTTGATAAGGGTTTAAAAGATCTTTCTATCAGTCTTCAGTCTGATGAATCAGCTGTAGTTCATTACGATAAAAAAGATGACAAAAATGGAACCATTAATTACACGAGTGTGACTTTCGGCGGTAAAGACAAGACTCCTGTAGGTCTTCACAATGTTGCAGATGGTGCAATTTCTTCAAAATCATACGATGCGATCAATGGTTCTCAGCTTTATTCATTAGGTGTTGAGGTTGCAAAATCTTTCGGCGGTGATGCTAGCTATGAAAATGGCAAATGGATTGCTCCAAGTTTCAAGGTTAAGAAATTTGATTCTGATGGCAGTACAAAAGATGAAAGCTATGCAAGTGTAACGGCTGCTTTTGAAGGTGTTAATAATTCTTTTTCGGATCTTCATAAAGAGATTAAAAATGAAATTACCAATGTGAAAAGTAATAGTCTTGTTAAGTGGAATGAAGAGCAGAAACTGATCAAGATTGGTGGTGAAAAAGAGGGTGCAGCAATCACTATTGTTGATAAGGATAGTAAAGATAGAATACTTTCCGGTGTGAAGACGGCAGAGAATGATAATGATGCTGTTAATAAGGGGCAGCTTGATGAAAACGTTACTAAACTTTCTAAAGATATTGAAGATGTCCGTTCTGTAGCAGTTTTTTACGATACAGAGGAAATCAGTGCACTTATGAGTTCAGCATCCCGTAAAGTTAATAAGAACAGTGTAACTTTTGGAGATCCTAGCAAGAGTACTGTTTCTTTACATAATGTTGGCAATGGTAAGATTGCCGAGGATTCTCATGATGCGATCAATGGTTCTCAGCTTTATTCATTAGAAACCGAGGTTGCAAAATCTTTCGGCGGTGGTGCTAGCTATGAAAATGGAAGTTGGAAAGCACCAAGTTTTGCAGTTAAGAAATTTGATACAGAAGGTACAGAGACTGAAGAGAAATATAATACTGTAGCAGCAGCTTTTGCAGAGATGGGTAATTCTATCACGAATATCCACAATGAAGTTAAAAAGGAGATTAGCAAAGTAGTAGAAGATAGCCTTGTTCAGCAAAAGAAAGAAGGCGATCCTATTACCATTGGTAAGGAAACAGATGGCACTATAATTAATCTTCAAAATAAGAATAATGAGAATAGAACTATTTCCGGTGTGATAGGTGGAACAATTTCTAAAAATTCAATTGAGGCGATCAATGGTTCTCAGCTTTATGCATTGGGCACTGGAATTGCAAAATCTTTCGGTGGTGGTGCTAGCTATGAAAATGGCACATGGACTGCTCCAACATTTACATTTAAGACTGTTAATGAGGATGGTTCGAAAGTTGAAGATACGGTCTATCATGATGTAGCGGATGCTTTTGCTGGTGTTGGTACTTCTTTTGAGAAACTTCAAAAAGAGTTTACTCAAAGCAATACGGCGGTTACTGAAAATATTAAGCAGAATGCCTTGTTGTGGAGTGATGGAGATAAAGCGTTTGTAGCGCAGCATGGTGATGATGGTGCAAAGAGCAATAGTAAGATTATGTTCCTTTCCAATGGCAACATTGCAGAAGGTTCAACGGATGCAGTAAATGGTTCACAGCTTTTTGAAACAAATAAGAATATTGCGACTTATTTAGGTGGTAATGCTCAGTATAGTAATGGACAATGGACCGCTCCGACATTTACGGTTAAGCAATTTGATTCTGAAGGCAGCGTTACCGATGAGACTTATAATGATGTAGCAACGGCCTTAGCAGGTGTTGGTAGTTCTTTTGCGATTGTTAAAGATTCATTTACAAATATTAAAAGTGAGATTGAAAAAGAAATTACCACTGTTCAAGGTGATGCGTTATTGTGGAGTGCTGAAGAGAATGCTTTTGTAGCGCTTCATGGCAAAGGGGACACAAGAAGCAAAAGCAAACTGAAGTCCCTTTTAGATGGCGATATAGCGAAAGGTTCCACGGAAGCGATCACGGGCAACCAGCTTTATTCACTGAATCAGACGTTAGCAC
>NZ_JBTTDJ010000015.1:0-26717 GCF_055796165.1 Bartonella sp. EBT8 | reverse complement strand
TAGGCAACGGAAATAATCTGATTAAAAGGGAGGTATCATGCAAACCACCCATTAGTGACAGCACAAAACTTACAATTCAGAGCATATTAGGAAAAAATTCCTCTTTGCTTCATCAAACAGATTTTTTCTTCAAATTTCTTTTTGCAATTTCCTAAAAAGTGCCTTCAAAGCACCACTCAAATTACTTCAAAAAACCAAAAAATTTGATATTTTGATGATCATAGAGAAATTGTAAGCGCCTATCACACCCCTTCTTCAGGAGAAAATTTAAGTATTTTATAACTCTATATCAAATAACAATTCAAAATCTGCACCTTATCATCATCATCTTTTAAGGCAATAATGGCGAATCTGAAGGATGAAAAACTTGTCATTTTCACCATCGATCCGAACAGAACAATTTTTTATCAAAACATTTTATAATCCCCCCACTTCTTCAGAGATATGAAATTTCACTCCGTTTGTTACCTTTGTCTTTTGCAGCAAACAAATTAATTACTTCTCTATGCAGATTGAAATACCCAATCTTAATATCTATATAAACATATCTTTACCAAGATGGATAGTCTCTTTCTAAAAGCGGATGTTTTGAAATGATATTTTTTACAAAACATCTTCATTTTAGGCACATTGAAAAATTTTTAACGCTATAAAATATTAAGACATTATAAAATTCTTCTGCGAATTTATAAAAAATGAAATATCCATCAAATTAATGAAAGGAACAATATGAAAGTATTGAGAAAAATGCCGACAGAACATGAACGTGTTTCAGAAACCAGTACAAAAGTTACACCAGTCTTACAAGGTGGTGAACTTGAAAAAAAAGTAAAAAGAAACAAAAAAAAGATTTCTTATTTACGATAACGCCCCCATTGTCTTATGCAACGAGAACGCAATATATTTAAGGATGTATCCAATGAATAAAAAGAGAAATCTGTCCGCTTCTTTTCATGCGTTTCTTGGGGGAACATTAGGGTGTGTTGCTATCAAACTGCTTACCATTTCACTCCTTGTTGGCATCGTGCTGAATTTTCTTGGATGGACGCCTCGAAGTCTCGTGCGAACAATAACAGAATTTTTTAAATCTTTATGGAAAACAGGGTTTATAACGCTTACAAACTTCTTCCATATGACCATGATGGGAGCCATTATTGTTGTCCCTATTTTTCTTTTTTTACGCATTTTAAATAAAAAATAAAGGCTTCTGTCTTCCCCTTGTGCTAGTCTTTTCGAAAAATCAGTCGACATAAAAAGCCTGTACTAATAGCTACAATCACCGCAACAATACCATATAAAAAACTGTGCTTGTGCGCTGCATGAAATATTGTATAAGCAATATGCGCTTTAACGATTTCAAGAGTCGTAGTCGCACTATCAAGAAACTGCCCATCACGGAAAAGATAAGCACGAGCTTGATAATGTCCAACTGGAGTATTGGCTGGCAACCGAAAATGTGCTGTAAAAAGCGCACCAGAACCAAAGCGAACGCCACCTACTTCCTCATAATAAAGATTTTTAGCTTTTTGCGATTTTATAAGTTCATCACGAAAGATTTTAACTTTCTTCTGATCTTGTTCATCCGTTTGCAGTAACAAATAGGATAATCCTAACCCCAAGCGTTTATAATCTTTAACGTTAGCAATATCATCAATTTCACGCGTTGTGACCATAGAATAAAAGAGAGGAACATTTTTAAAAATAAGGGAATCTGCGTTAACCCACACTCCAGCATTACGTTTCTTTTCCCGCATAACCATAGGCCGAGCTTGCCCCTCCAAGCTTACAATAATATCATAACGATTTTGTCGAGAATATAATGGATCGATATTTTCCAAAACACCAGCAATATAAAGATCACGACCATCGAAATGTGCATCAACCGTAATCCTATTTGTTGTTATAATAATTTGGATAGTTTCATGATTCACTTGATCAACAAATGGAGTGTTTTCCCTAACATGTGCCCACGTAGAAAAAGAGAGCATAAAAAAGCAGTTTGCAACGATGAAGAAAGAAAAGAATCTACCCATTGTTATCTCATCAAAATATCCAGAGAGAAGAGATTATCAGGACGTACAAATAATTGAAAAGCAAGACGCATACATACAATCAACACCAAAAATGCGAGCGCCATACGTAATTGTTCAGCCTTTAATTTTCGTCCAGCTCTTGTTCCATATTGTGCACCGATACTTCCCCCAAGCATCAACAAAAAAGCCAAAACAATATCAACAGACTGATTACTCACACTTTGTAAAATGGTAGTGAAAGAAGATACAAACGTAATCTGAAAAAGGGAAGTTCCAATCACCACACTGGTTGGAACACGTAGAAGGTAAATCAGTGCCGGTATCATAAAGAACCCGCCACCAATGCCCATAATGGAAGACAACAAGCCAACAATGAGACCAATTGTTAAAACTGGAATGATGCTGACATATATCATTGATGTGCGAAAACGCATTTTTAACGGCAAACGATGGATCCAGTTATGTCTACCAGCAAGACGAACATTGACTTTTTGTGACTTACGTTGGCGCATCATATCGCACCAACTTTCAATAATCATCAAACTTCCTACACTCCCTAGGAGAACCACATAAAGAAGTGAAATTATGAGATCTAATTGTCCCATTTTTTTCAAAACAGAAAAAATTTGAGTTCCAAGGATAGAACCAATTCCCCCTCCAACCGCTAAAAGCAGGCCAAGTTTAATATCCAGAGTGCGTCTTCTAAAATGTGTAATAGCGCCGGTCACAGATGATGCAATCATTTGATTAGCACCTGTTCCAACAGCAATAGCAGGAGGTATATTATAAAAAATCAATAAGGGGGTAATAAGAAAACCACCACCAATCCCAAAAAGACCTGAAAAAAAACCAGCCACAACTCCCATACCAATCAAGATCAGCATGTTGAGCGACATTTCAGCAATTGGTAAATAAATACTCACTTACAGAACCTTTAAAATCATTTGAGGTTTTTGGATAATTCGAAAGCCCCTCTCTAATAATCCCCTACTTCAATACTCTTTGTTGCGTATTTTAAAAGATAATTTTAAATATCATCCATGCTTTTGCAAAATTATGAATGTGCAAAACACCTTACATCAATGCTCCTAAATCATAAAATGAAAAAGAGCTCCTCTTAAAAAGCTATAAAAGCATATCGTTGTCGCTGCCATAAATACAATGATTAAAAAACAAAGAAAGACTTTTTTTACAAGATAACGCAAAAGAGAAAAACGACTCTGAGACTCTGTCTTTAAGGAAAGAGACAATTCATTTTCATTGCTACGACCAAATTCTTGAACATAAGAACATCTTTCCTCTATTTCAGAATGCCCCACAAGCTTCTCAGTCTCTTTGAAGGAAGGTTTTATGAGATCTGTTGGCAAAGAGCTTTTATTTTCTTTTTGCAACAAGTTTTTAACATTTTTCTGGCCTTGGGTTGTGCATTCTTGCCCTGAAAAGTTCAGTGCTTCTTGAAGCAATAAACGCTCTTGTTTTTCCTCACATGTCATATCAGCAAGTTTCTGCACAACAGAATCGAGCGACTTTGAACGAGACATATGTTGTTTTATCACTGCTCCTTCTAGATTTCTCTTTTCGTTTTGCAAATTCTGAACAAGCGATTTAATCTCCCCCAAATGCTCAAAAAGTTTTTTTTCTCTTTGGCAGCGAACGTAGTACTCAGCCAAAATTGCTCGACTGATATCATCCAAATAAGATTTAAAATGCGCTTCTACAGAACTTTGCGATACCAAAGGACGCGGTAAATGTTTCCTCTGCATTTGTGCATAAACAGAGCGTAATTTTTTAGCAATGTCCGACATTGTTATTTCAGTAAATGTATCCTCCCTCTCTTTTTGCTCCACAACAAAAAAGGAAGGATTATCTTGCTTAGCCTGCTTTATAGTCTGACTCTTCCTCTTCAAAAACGCTACCCCTCATTATATTGTCAAATGCTACGTCTCACTAATTTTCTGTAAAGAATCGTATAGATAATTGAAAATAGTGCTCTATTTTAGTAAATAGAGCTTTAACAATTTCTCAAAATACTTATGAGTGGTCTTTGATTTTAGTACTTTCAAGATTTAAATTGAAAAGTCATTTCTCCATTTTTGTTTTTTTCACTCTTTTTCCACTGCATTAAAGTCCTATGACTTATTGTAAACAGTGTATAGGGAACTTAAAAGGATCTCTTCATTTTTGTTGCTCTAATACTATTTACTATTCCGTATCTTTTTTATTTTAAATTCTTTTAAAACTATGATGAGAATATCCATTAAAAATGAACAGACTTTTTGTTCAAGCGAAGATAACAATTATTAAGGCATACAAAAATAAAAGAACAATGATAAACAGAAAATTTAAGAAAAATCATATAATGATTGCGTAAGATTCCATCCTAAAAAATTTGGTTCCTTATGAAGATTACTATAAACTTGTAATCATACAAACGAAGAGGATTACTATGAAAATAATTGTCGCTGTCAAACGTGTTGTTGATTATAACATTAAGATACGCGTCAAACGCGATGGTACAGGTGTTGATCTCTCCCATGTAAAAATGTCTATGAACCCTTTTGACGAAATCGCCGTGGAAGAAGCAATTCGTCAAAAAGAAGCTGGGAAAATTTCAGAAGTTGTTCTTGTTTCAATTGGACCAGAAGCCGCACAAGAAACTTTGCGAACAGGACTTGCAATGGGTGCCGATCGAGCACTTCTTGTAACAACAGAAAAAACACTTGAACCCTTAACAATTGCTAAGATTCTTAAGGCTATTGTTCATGAAGAAAAAGCAGATATGGTTTTCTTAGGAAAACAAGCTATTGACGACGATAACAACCAAACTGGACAAATGCTTGCAGCTCTTCTTGGTTGGGGACAAGCAACTTTTGCCTCACATTTAGCCATAGAAAACGGTCACGCAACAGTCATCCGCGAAATAGATAATGGTACACAAACTATTCGCCTCCCTCTTCCTATAGTTATGACCGCTGATCTGCGCTTAAACGAACCGCGTTACACTTCTCTGCCCAATATCATGAAAGCAAAAAAGAAACCTATGGAACAAAAAACACTTGCTGATCTTGGCATAGACACGCGAGCGCGCTTAACGATTCTTAGCGTTGAAGAGCCGAAACCCCGTCAATCTGGTGTCAAAATAGCTAGTGTCGCAGAACTTATAAATGCACTAAAACAAAAAAAATGCATTTAATATTCTAGAAACAAACGATCAAAAGTATAATACTGTATAAAAAGGTAAAAACGTATGGCAATTCTTTTATTAGCCGAACAAAAGATAGAGGAAACAGCAAAAGCACTCACCGCAGCTTGTGCAATCAACGATGAGATTGATATTTTAGTTTGTGGAACGAACGTTCAAGCAATCGCCGAAAACAGTTCTAAACTTTCTGGTGTACGGCAAATTCTTGTTGCTGAAGCTGATTATTTAGCACATCATCTGGCGGAACCTATGGCAAATACAATTGTCAAACTTGCAAATGACTATGATGTGATCATGGCTGTCTCTAGCAGCATCGGCAAAAATGTCATGCCACGTGTAGCTGCTCTTCTTGATCTTATGCAAATTTCAGACATTGTTGCTGTTCTTGCACCAGATACCTTTAAACGACCAATTTATGCAGGAAATGCTCTCGAAACTGTACGCAGCAATGATCGTAAAAAGGTGATAACAGTTCGTACAGCCGCCTTCCCTCCAAGCGCTTTTCAAAATAACACGGCTCCCATTAAAACAATAACACCAGCTCCTAATCCAAACCTTTCATCTTTCATAAAAGCAGAAACCAATAAAAGTGATCGTCCTGATCTTACCTCAGCACGTGTTATTATATCAGGTGGACGTGGTCTTGGATCACAAGAACAATTTATGGAACTCCTTCTCCCTCTTGCAAACAAGTTAGATGCAGCTTTAGGTGCTAGCCGTGCAGCGGTTGATGCTGGCTATGCCCCTAATGATTGGCAAATTGGACAAACAGGCAAAGTTGTTGCTCCTGAACTCTATATCGCTGTCGGGATTTCCGGCGCAATCCAGCATTTAGCTGGCATAATGGATGCACAAATTATTGTAGCCATCAATAAAGATGCAGAAGCCCCCATCATGCAAATCGCTGATTATGCCGTTGTAGGCGATCTTCATCACATTATTCCTGAGTTTGAGAAAGCTTTATAAGTCATGAATGCATCTTTGCATCAGCAACGTGAAAGTATGGAATTTGACATAGTAATTGTCGGAGCAGGACCTGCAGGACTTTCCGCAGCAATTCGTCTAAAACAAATTAATCCCGAACTTTCTGTCACAATCGTGGAAAAGGGGAGCGAAGTTGGTGCTCATATTTTATCTGGAGCAGTTGTTGATCCCATAGGCATTGATACACTCCTGCCAGAATGGAGAAATGAACACGACCATCCCTTCAATACACCTGTCACCAGCGATCAGTTTTTTTTTCTAAAGCCAAAACACGCCACACTATTTCCCAATATTTTTCACCCTAAAGCCTTATCAAATAGCGGATGCTATATTGTTTCACTCGGCAATGTTTGTCGGTGGCTAAGCAAAAAAGCTGAAGCACTCGGCGTTGAAATCTATCCTGGTTTTGCCGTATCTGAAACAATTCAGAACGATAAGGGAGCCATCATTGGTGTTCTCACAGGTGATATGGGCATTAATAAAGACGGAACGCTTGGAAAAAATTATATGCCTGGAATGACTTTATTGGCAAAATATACTTTAATTGCAGAAGGAGCACATGGCTCAATTGCTAAACAACTGATACAAAAATTTGATCTTAGTAAAAACCGTGAACCACAGAAATTTGGGCTTGGACTCAAAGAGCTCTGGGAAGTTGATCCGCAAAAACACAAGTCTGGTTTAGTTCAACATTTCGTAGGTTGGCCCTTAGACAATAATACCGGAGGCGGAGGTTTTCTTTATCATCAGGAAAACAATTTAATTTCTGTGGGCTTTGTTGTCCACTTAGATTATAAAAATCCTTATCTCTCTCCCTTTGAAGAATTTCAACGTTTTAAAACACATCCCAAACTCTATGAAATCTTCCAAGGTGCAAAACGCCTTTCCTATGGTGCACGTGTCATTAGTGAAGGTGGTTGGCAATCTGTTCCAAAACTCACATTTCCTGGAGGAGCACTTATTGGTTGCTCTGCTGGTTTTGTTAATGTTCCTCGTATCAAAGGCTCACACAATGCTATCTTATCTGGCATATTAACAGCCGATAAAATTGCTGCAGCTCTCGCACAAAGTCGCTCCCACGATGAAGTCAAAGAAATCGAAGAACATTGGCGAAAAGGTCCCATTGGTAAAGACCTTTATAAAGTACGCAACGCCAAACCACTTTGGGCAAAATACGGCACAAAATACGGGATTAAGCTTGCTGGCTTTGATATGTGGTGGCAACAGCTTTTTGGCTTTTCTTTATTTAAAACACTCTCTCACGGAAAAGCAGATTATGCATGTCTTGAACCAGCAAAAAATTTTAAACCCATTGCTTATCCAAAACCAGATGGTGTAATCACCTTTGATCGCCTTTCCAGTGTTGCACTTTCCAATACGCATCATGAAGAAAATCAACCATGCCATTTAAAAATATCCTCATTAGAGGAACAAAAAAACTCTGAATATGCAATTTATGCAGGACCTTCTACTCGCTATTGCCCTGCCGCTGTCTACGAATGGCTAAACCACCATGATCAGATAACTTATGTTATCAATGCTTCAAATTGCATACATTGTAAAACCTGCGATCTCAAAGATCCCAACCAAAATATTAATTGGACTTGTCCGCAAGGCAATGAGGGTCCACTTTATCTGAATATGTAATCATTGTTCATTCCACCAAAATGAGAACGTAAAAAGACACACTCAACAAGAGTGTTTCCTCTCAAACCAGAGCCTCTTCTGAATCCTTGTAAACACGCATTCTTTCACGATGCAAAACCTGTTCTATCACCCCTCTCGCAAAAAATACCTTTAACCACCGCAACTTGTTCATCAGAAAAATCTATAACATACTGTTTTAAAATGATTTTTATCTATAAAAACAAAATAATGAGAATAAAAACTTTGACCGTTATGCTATAAAGATGTAAACTCTCACCCTTCTCTACCCTTTCTTTTTTATTTAGCTTCACGTCCCTTCAAAAGCTCCTCAGCAATCTCTTTGAGATAAATGAAGATTGCGCAACACTTCATGCTTTTACTTCTCATTCTATCTCTCATGAAGAAAACAACATACCAACATTATGCAGGCCCTTTTACAAACTTTATAAAAGATGCCTAAAGTCCTCCTCTCTGCCCTTCTCTATAAAGAATAGAACGAAAGATTCACGAAGCGTAACCATCTTTTACATTTATGGAAGTAAAAGCCAACACGACCATTCGATTTGTGCACTTAAAATGTTGCGCTTATTCTTACACAATTAAATTGATTGATAAGAAGCATATTTTCCACCTTTTTAAACATTTGCTTATCGATATGTGGATTCTTTTTATAACGCACAAGCAAATATTTTTTATTCATGCTTAAGAAGGGTTAAAATAAAAAAACTTTCTGACTTCAATGTTCTCATTCAAGTTGAAAATAATGAATTATCTTCATAAACCAACTTATGACTTTAGAAAAAGTCCTGAAGATCAATCTTCTTACTCTTAGAATATCTATAGTAGACAATTTGGTAGAGCACGTCCAGATGATTCTCAACAAATGCACCAATATTTTTCTCATTGAGTTCAAAAAATATAAATCCAACATTTTAATGAGGAAACGAAGTCTTCATTTTTTGCAAAGTAGTTTCAAGAGCTGTTATTAAAGCGTTTTTCCCCCCTTGGAGAGAAAAACAGTTCGACAAAAGTTCATTTGTTCCTCCCTTTGTTGAAAACTCTTTCTCAAGAAGTGCAAAATCAAGAGAGTCAAGACCATCTGTTGCTATAATTTTACGCATTTCATCGGTAAGGTTTACAAACATCATAGCAAGAAAATCCGCTGCTTGCTCTTTCTTGATCCCTTGTGTTATAAACCATTGATATGCTGTTTCTATAAAATTAAAGTAAACCCCCATGAGTGAACCAGCTGTCATGAAAAGATTAAACTGCTCTTCTGCATCCAACACCAATGTTCCCCCCAACGCATCAAATAAACGACGTAAAAAGGGATGATCAGGATAAATCGGCGTCAAATTTTTACATTCTGCGACAAAAGGAAGTGGAACAGCACGGTAAACCTTATGATTGATCCACTCTTCAACGTGTGCTGCTTTTGCCATAGCAAGGACGGAAACAACAAGCTGTTCACAACGAAAATGAAGAGAGCTTAAAACCTCTTCGGCAACTTGGTTAGGCAAACAAAGAAAAACACAATCACTCATATCTAGCAGTGCTTGATTATTTTCAGCAATAATAACCTTATCATACTTAGACGAAAGACGCTCTGCAATTTGCGTATTGCGAGGTGAAATGATAACAGAAGGGACATCAAAAGCGCTTTTCATTAAGCCATCAATCATTGAAGCGCTAATTTTACCTGTTCCCAAAAAACCAATTTTCATTTCTATTCCTTGCTTTTATCATGCTAAAGGACGATTATCGACAGCTCATAGGTTTTAACGAATTAACTTACATAAACAGTAATTGAAGAAGCAACACATAACATAGCAAGAATAACCAATCCTAAATAAACTTTAGGTTTATCAAAGAGAACCGCAAAAGCGGAAAACCAACCAATGATAGCAGCCGCTAGTGCAAATAAAAAACCTGGTTTACTCATAAGGACAATATGCATTGCCATTAAACCACCAATAATCAGTGCTCCAAAAATAATCAATAAACCCGTTGCAAATTTTTCATAATCGTCCATATTTTACTCCTTATAACACTCAAATTGTGACGTACTTTCCTAATCCATCCGTCTATAAAAACGAAATGCTTCCCATTTACCATGATTAAAACGATAGAGGAACTTTTATTTATCAGATGTAAAAAATGCAGGAATATGCCGCGGAAAACGCCACGGTAAAATCGCAATGAGATCAAAGCGTACACATAAAAAAGCATGATCTTTTTGTCGTGCTAGCCAAATATCAGCTGCTGCCTCAATACGCCTCTCGTTCATTCGAGAAACCGCCGCCATTGCTTCAGCTAAGGTTGAACGTGCTTTGACCTCAACGATTAAAACAAGATTTCCACGCCGTGCGATTAAATCAATTTCACCACACTTTGTTTTAAAACGCATTTCAGCAATATGAAATCCTTTGAATCGTAACCACCAAGCCGCCCTTTTTTCTGCACGAATACCTCGATAAAAAGACTTTTGTCTGCGCTCTTTTTGCATAAGCTTATGCATCCTTCAAAAAAATCAACCGTTGGAAAAGTTCTTGCTTTTTTAAGCCAGTTTTCTTAGCCGCCAAAGAGGACGCTTGAGCTGCAGAATGTGTACGTGCAAATTCTAATAACATTTCATCAATTTCTTGATTACTCATCACTTTCAAAGAGGAAAGAGCCGCCCCGATAAGCACAACAATTTCCCCACGAATATGAGCCTGTTGCCTGTAAATTTCCAACAAATTAGCTAAATTGGAAACATCTATTGTTTCGAACTTTTTTGTTAATTCACGACAGATTGCCGCAGGGCGATCAGCCGAAAAAACAGAAACCATATCCTGTAAAGTCTCAACAAGACGATGCGGAGATTCATAAAAAACTAAAGTCGCAGGGATAGTTTTCAATTGTTCCAAGCGCTTTTGACGCTGAGTCTTTCGCGCACTTAAAAAACCTGCAAAGAAAAAGCTATCGGTAGGAAGCCCCGTCGCAACAAGAGCGGCTAAAAGAGCTGAAGCACCAGGGATCGGAATAATTTTGTAACCAACTTTGCGTGCTTCTTCTACCAGTCGAAATCCAGGATCAGAAATAAGTGGTGTGCCAGCATCTGATACAAGTGCCACGCTTTTATTTTCTGCCAAAATTGCTAATAACTTCTGCCCTGCCTTTTGTGCATTGTGTTCGTGATAAAGAAATGGGGTTTTCTGAATACCATAGCGTTCCAATAAAACACGCGTTACTCGTGTATCCTCACACGCTAGAATATCAACACCTGTCAGAACTTGCAAAGCACGAAGAGTAATATCTGCTAAATTTCCGATAGGGGTTGATACGAGATAAAGTGCTGGTTCTATGACAGGCGCACAAAAAGCATGGCTACCTATAAAATATGTTTTTTCACACATACTCTTCTTTCACCATCAAAAAACCTTTCTTCATCAACTCTTACCAAACCCCTTACCCGTGCGCATCATCTATTTCTGCTTCTGCCAATTTTGTTGTCACCACCAAAGAATAAACCGCTCGAATAAGCGCTTGCCATAATAAAATGATATGCGTCAATACTACAATTTTCTCAGTGTCATAACGCATTTTCAATTATCATTACACTTCCAATAGGATGAATTCACAGCGTACCAATCCCACATCAGTCCCTATAATTTTGTAGAAACCTTTTCTTCAAAAACCGAAACAAAACTTTATTCATTTCTGTATCTTAAGGTTATCCAGCCTTTTAAAGAGCTAAATTTTCCAAATGACTTTTATAGCCCGTATTTTTAAAATCAGCTCCCCTTTATCGATGTCAAAACCGTCGGTCTAAGCAAATATGAATCGCTCCTTCTCAACAACAATTTTCTGCGTTATTTTGAATAAACATGACTCTTTAGCAACGCAACACCTCCTGTTGCACAATGTTCTCCGCAACTTATACAATAGCATAACCAATATCCAAAACTTCATAATGAAAAAGACGTTTTTATACCTACATCAAACTCTTTAACCAATCGTCCCCTCCTCCAACAAAAGCAACAAATAACTTATGTTGATAAAAAGATATTACTAGACTGAACATATTATCACCCATTGTACGATAAGCTTTTTCGTTTATTTCACATCTGTAAGCTTTAACACCCCAATAAAAAATCCATGTCTTAATAATTCCTGATGTTTTTAACTATGTATTTTAACAATCCGTCTGAGAAAAACGTGAATTTACAAAAATCTATTTTTTATTTGATTAGCAATCGCACGATAAAGCTTAGCATGCTCCTCATCAGGCTTAGCAACAAAGATTGGCACACCGTCATCTGAAGAAGAACGTAAAGCTGCATCAAGCGGCACTTCCGCTAAGAAAGACATCCCTCGTCGTTCCGCTTCTGCTCGCGTACCACCATAACCAAAAATATCGTAACGTTTTCGCGTATCAGGAGCAATAAAATAGCTCATATTCTCAATGAGCCCTAAAATGGGAACATTGACTTTCATGAACATTTCTATCGCTTTACGCGCATCAACCAAAGCAAGATCCTGTGGAGTAGAAACAATCAATGCACCCGTCAACTGCACTTGTTGAGCAAGGGTCAATTGTGCATCGCCTGTCCCTGGAGGCATATCAACGACTAAAACATCAAGAGGTCTCCATAAAACATCTCTGAGCAATTGTGTTACAGCCGCCATTACCATGGGACCACGCCATACTACTGGCTTTTCCTCCTCAATCAAAAAGCCCATCGACATCAATTTAAGTCCGAATTTTTCAAGAGGTTGAAGTTTTTTCTCATCAATGAGTTGTGGTTTTTGATTAACGAGCCCTGTTAAACGTGGCAAAGATGGACCATAGATATCCGCATCCATCACCCCTGTTTTGAAACCAGAAGCTTGTAAAGCAAGAGCGATATTGATTGCCATTGTAGATTTGCCAACCCCCCCCTTTCCAGAAGCAACGGCAACCACATGCCGAACACCTTCTACCGGCATTTTTACAGGCAATGCATGTGTTTTACGTTTTGGCATAGAAAAAACTGTATCTCGCTGCTTCGAAGAAGATGTCATTGGTTTTTTTTCTGCCGTAAGTGTGACAACAACAGATTCAACCCCATCCATAACACATACCACCTCTTCAGCAGCACGACGCAACGACTCCCATTCTTGCACACGTCCATCTGGAACTGTAATGGAAAAGAAAACTTTTCCATGAGCAATCAATATTTCTGAAAGAAGCCCCGATGATACAATATCACTCTCAAAATCCGGTCCTTTTATTTGACATAATGCATTGCGAATAGCTTCGCTTGTAATAGGACTCACATTCTTTCCTCTCGATAAAAACTCCAAAAAATAGAGCAATAAGGGCGAAAAAACTCTAACTTAACCACCTAAAACTTTCCACTTTATCAGAATTGTAAAATGCAAATATCTTATACCATATCTCTTGTAAAAAACGAAACAAACCTCAAATAAAAGTCTCGAGCATAAAATCCTATTAATCAGAGTTTTTCCGATCATTTTACGTATATTTAAAAAACTTAAAAAAACAAAATTGAGCGAAATTCTTAATGTGAAACAGAGCCTTTATCAAATTATACAATTTTAATGAACACTTTTAATACTTACTAATCATGCAAAGAAAATAGCTATAAACTTGACCATTGAAATCAGTAATTATTTTTCTTAACTTTTTTGAAAGTGTTACGAACAAAAGACCTCTATAGCACGGAGTTTTTTGTATTTTTTAAAGAGAGAGAAAAATAATCTGAGATTGACTTTTTTTATATTTTTCCTTATTGGAAATAATGATCGTATGATAGAATATAAAATTATTCATCTAGCGTATGAATTTGCCCATAGAATTAAGAAGGGCCGCACTCCGCGGTATTTAAATAAATGAAACGTACTTACCAACCATCTAAACTGGTCCGTAAACGCCGCCATGGATTTCGTGCACGTATGGCAACAGCTAGTGGGCGTAAAGTTATCGCCGCAAGGCGTGCTCGTGGACGTAAGCGGTTATCCGCTTAAATGTTTAATTTAACCATTTACATTTTTGCAATAATTGAAGTGTTCGTCATTTCTTCATTGTGAAGTTTTTGTTATAAATCCCGATGCCTGCATTTGCAGGCATTTAGTGAGGTTGCGAAGCGTTCTTTTATGAAAAAAAAACATCCCTGCCGTATTCGCAAGAGAGCGGATTTTTTAGCAGTACGCACAGGAGAAAAGCGACGGGGTCCTTTATTTTTGCTGGAAGTTAAATCTCATGAACAAACAGCAGAAATAAAATCTCCTCCTGTTGCGCGTGTGGGTTTTACAGTTACACGTAAAAATGGCAATGCTGTTAAGCGTAATCGTATCAAAAGACGTCTCCGTGAAGCAGTACGAGTTGGGCTTATAAACAATATGGAAGCAGGAACAGACTATGTCATTGTAGCACGTCCTGATGTGCTTCATGCCCCTTTTAAATCTCTAATTAGCGAACTAAATCGACGAATAAAACCAAAAACAAGACACCAGCAACGGCAACAGGGTAGTACAAATGGAATATAACCGCAATTTCTTTATCGCCATTGGATTGTCTTTCGTTGTGCTTGTCGCATGGCAGTTTCTTCATGTAATTCCTAAACAGGCTGAATTACAAAAACAAAAAGCAATTGCACAGCAATTATCAAAACAACAATCAGTGCTTTCCACTCCTACGACAGATTTTTCTGATGCTTCACCAACGCAGGGATCATTATCTATCATTAATCATAAAATGACTCCTGAACTGCGAAATGCTGTATTAGCTAAAACAAATCGCATTGCCATCAAAACTGGAGAACTTGAAGGTTCTATTAATCTTGTTGGTGCACAATTCGATGATCTTCACCTCAAAAAATATCGTCTGACAGTAGACAACAAATCACCGGAAATCGCTTTATTGAATCCTAAAGGATTCACAACGACCTACCTTGCTGAATTTGGTTTTACAAGTTCATCTTTGCCAGTAAAGGCCTTGCCACAATCTGATACACAATGGCAAATAGAGGGTGACAATACAATGCTGACCCCTTCAACACCCATCACGCTAATTTATAATAATGGACAGGGTCAAATTTTCCGTCGTATTCTTTCTGTTGATGACCACTATATGTTTACCATTGAGGACTCTATCAGCAATGAAACAGATAAACCAATATATCTCTCATCTTATGCCCGCGTTGCACGTGCAGCTCCACCAGAACATACAAATGCTACATATTTGCTTCATGAAGGTATGATAGCTATTGCTGGTGATTCACTCAAAACTGAGAAATACAAAAAATTAGCAGAACTTGATCCAAATCCTGATAATGGTCAAAAAAGTATGACTTTTTCTAAAGTAACAGGAGGTTGGATTGGTATTACCGATAAATATTGGGCTGTAGCAGTTATTCCTCCACAAGATAAAGAATATACAAGCCGCTTTATTTATTTTGATCGCTTACAAACACATTATCAGTCCGACTTATTAGGATCTCTCTTAACGATTGCTCCAAAGGAAACAAAAACCGTTACAAATCGTCTGTTTGCTGGTGCAAAACAAGTTGAAATCATTAATCACTATCAAAATGATCTGAAAATTAAGAAGTTTGCTCTCTTAATTGATTGGGGTTGGTTTGATTTCATCACCAAGCCAATGTTTTCACTCATTGATGTTCTTTATAAACAAACAGGAAATTTTGGTATTGCCATTCTTCTTGTCACGGTACTCCTTAAAACGCTTCTTTTCCCACTGGCAAATAAGTCCTATAAATCTATGGCACGTATGAAGCTCATACAACCGCTGTTGCTGGAAATAAAAGAAAAATATCCAAATGACCGTACTAAACAACAACAAGCAATAATAGAACTGTATAAAACCGAGAAAATTAATCCTCTGGCAGGATGTTGGCCAATGTTGGTTCAATTTCCAATATTCTTTGCTCTTTATAAAGTCCTCTATATTACAATTGAAATGCGACATGCACCTTTCTTTGGTTGGATTAAAGATTTAGCAGCGCCCGATCCGACTTCTCTTTTTAACCTATTTGGCTTCTTGCCATACGCAGCTCCAACATTTCTTATGATTGGTGCATGGCCTTTGATCATGGGAATAACAATGTTTCTACAAATGCGTATGAATCCAGCTCCTCAAGATCAAACACAAGCTATGATCTTCACATGGATGCCTGTCATATTTACCTTTATGCTGGCTTCTTTCCCTGTTGGTCTTGTCATCTATTGGGCATGGAATAATATATTGTCGATTATTCAGCAAGGCATCATGATGAAACGTCAAGGAGCTAAAATTGAGCTTCTTGATAATCTTAAAGCTCTCTGGCGAAAATCTCCTAAAAAAGAAATACATGAATGATAAAATGTTCTTCTCTTTCTGGAATTTTTTCTTGCAATTGGATTTTTATTCGTGGTGTACCAAAAATACATTTTCTGCCACCAGAAGGCCCCCCAGAAATTGCATTTGCAGGACGTTCTAACGTTGGAAAATCTTCTCTCATTAACGCACTTATTCAACAAAAAGGCTTAGCACGTACCTCAAACACACCAGGACGTACACAAGAACTTAATTATTTTGTACCTGATGGTTTCAGTGGTCAACCAGGAGATCTTCCCCCTTTTGCTCTCGTAGATATGCCAGGTTATGGTTTTGCCAAAGCTCCTAAAAATCTCGTTGATGCATGGACACATCTGATTTTTAGCTATTTACGGGGGCGCACAACACTGAAACGTGTTTATATTTTGATTGATTCACGCCATGGAATTAAAAAGAATGATGCAGAAGTTCTAGACCTCCTCGATAAAGCAGCCGTTTCGTATCAGATTGTTTTAACCAAAAGTGATAAAATAAAATCGGATATCCTTGAAAAATTAACAATAACCATAAAAACACAGCTTCTCAAACGTCCCGCAGCTTTTCCTGAACTTCTTGTAACATCTTCAGAAAAAGCATTCGGTTTGGAAGAATTACGTACTGCCATTTTACAAACGATCGCAGTGTAATCTTTTTGTCCTTAAGACTTTATTAAACATAATTACTAGCTTCTGCTAATAACCTTGTACTTCTCATAAAGTGTCTTTATAAAAATTTCCGTTACTTGAAAGAATTCTCATCAACTCTATTTGATAACATAGATCATGCTGACACTTTTTCACTCTCCTTTATCCTCTGCTTCCCGTTTCATACGCCTCATTCTTGGAGAATATGGTATAGCTACTCAACTCATTGAGGAACATGAGTGGGCCAGAAGACATGAATTTCTTGCCCTAAATCCAGCGGGTCATGTTCCCGTTCTTCTTGACGAACACGAGGTTCCAGTATCAGGAGCTATTGTTATCTGTGAATATTTAGATGAAACACATGGAAGTTTACGACAAGAGAATAAATTCTTTCCGGAAAATCCTTTAGGTCGTGCGGAAGTACGCCGTCTCAATGATTGGTTTTTAAATAAATTTGAAACTGAAGCTACGCGTCATATTGTAAGAGAACGAATCTATAAACGCGAAATGCCGCTCACCCTTGGCGGTGGTGCTCCCAATTCACAAATCTTACGCAATGCCCGCGCCAATATTCTACCCCATATGAACTATCTCAATTGGCTTTGTGCTTCTCGTGACTGGTTAGTCGGTTCCGAATTATCCTATGCCGATTTAGCAGCAGCAGCGTCTGTTTCTGTGCTTGATTTTCTAGGAGAAATTGACTGGGAACAATCTCCTGCCACCAAGGACTGGTATATGCGAATTAAATCGCGACCTTCTTTCCGTTCTCTTTTAACAGATCGCATTCGAGGAATTGTAGCAAGCCCTCATTATACAGATCTTGATTTTTAAGCATTTTTCCTAGCAAATCAAAGTAATCTTTAATATCATACAGAATAAACCTCTACACCAATAAAATCTTATGCAATTTTATAGAACATATAATGCAAAATTGATTTATAATTTTACACCAGAAATGAAATCCTAAATACAAGAACCTTCTTTCATTCTAGCCCTATTCTATGATGAATCAAAAGAGGGTTCTTCTACAATAGAGAGCGTATGAATAAAAATCATTTAGGAAAGAATTTAAAATACTTTATAAATCTGAATCCTCTTAATGCAAAAGCTATAGCAATATCGGATGTGAATAAAAAGAATAATGCTGCTAATTTGTTTCCTATCAGCTACAGTTAACAAGCTCACTCTATAATATCACATTAACAAAAACATTTCTCATCATGTCCTTTGTATAAATTGCTAATCCTCCCTGCCCATAACTAAAGAAGCAAAATTTTCTCTTATAAGGAAAAGAAACGTTGGAAAGAAAGAGAGAATTTGCCTATACTACAAGAAGTAAAGTTGTCATGAGGAGAAGCACATGCGCCTTACAGTTGTTGGTGCTAATGGAAGAATGGGACGAGAGCTTATTGCAGCCATCCAGCGGAGGAAAGATGTAGAACTTTATGCCGTGCTTGTGCGTAAAGGATCGCCTTTTGTAAATAAAGATGCCAATACACTGACTGGTTCAGATACCCTTGGTGTTCGTATCACTGATGATCCCGAAAGCGCTTTTTCTAACACAGAAGGTATTTTAGATTTCTCACAGCCACAAGCTAGTCTTCTTTATGCCAACTATGCTGCTCAAAAAGGTGTTGTGCATATTATTGGCACAACGGGATTTAGTAAAACAGAAGAAGTACAAATTGCAAATTTTGCAAAATATACGACTATTGTAAAATCTGGAAATATGAGTCTTGGTGTTAATCTTCTAGCAAACCTTGTAAAAAGAGCGGCAAAAGCACTAGAATCTGATGATTTTGATATTGAAATTTATGAAATGCATCACGCAAGAAAAGTTGATGCTCCTTCTGGAACCGCCCTTCTTCTCGGACAAGCGGCAGCCGAAGGTCGCAATGTTATGCTACAAAATGTGTGTGTCAGCGAACGCAGTAACCATACAAGTAAACGCGAAAAAGGAACAATTGGCTTTTCCTGTTCACGAGGTGGAACAGTTGTTGGTGACCATAGCGTCACTTTTGCTGGCCCAAATGAGCGCGTTGTTCTTTCACACGTAGCGCAAGAGCGCTCTATCTTTGCTAATGGCGCCTTAAAAGCAGCCTTATGGGCAAAAAATCAAGAAAATGGTCTTTATACAATGCTTGATGTTTTAGGACTGAACGATGAACTTTAAACAGTCAATATAACGCAGGAAGTTCGCGAATGAAACGCACACTCGTACTCATCCGTCATGGTCAAAGTGAATGGAATCTCAAAAATCTTTTTACTGGTTGGAAAGATCCCAATTTGACAGAAAAAGGTCATGCAGAAGCAATAGCAGCAGGAAAAAAACTTAAAGAAACTGGTTTAAAATTTGATATCGCGTATACATCCGCCTTACAGCGCGCGCAAAAAACGGCACAGCACATTTTAGAACAAATGGGACAATCAGACTTAGAACTGATAAAAACCCCCACGTTGAATGAACGTGATTACGGTGATCTCTCTGGTCTGAATAAAGATGAAGTACGCCAACAATGGGGAGAAGAACAAGTGCAAATATGGCGTCGCTCCTATACGATTGCTCCTCCGAATGGAGAAAGCCTACGTGACACCGGTGCCCGTATTTGGCCTTATTATCTTTATCATATCCAACCATATATTTTACGCTGTCAAACTGTTTTGGTCGCAGCACATGGCAACTCTCTTCGTGCTCTCATTATGGCGCTTGAAGGTCTAAACAGTGAAGAGATTATCTCTCAAGAATTAGTAACGGGTATTCCTATAATTTATACATTTAATTCTGACTCAACAATTTTTTCAAAAACAATCATTACTCCTTAAATTTCTGAAGTTATAAAAGACTTTAGGAAATTGCCCAGAAAGTCGAGTGTAATTATTTTGAACTGAAGAATAAATTCCATAATTTTATTGACAGAGATGTTTCACAAGCTTAGATGGATTTTAAGCCCAGATGGCGGAATTGGTAGACGCGCAGGTTTCAGGTACCTGTGCCGCAAGGCGTGGAGGTTCGAGTCCTCTTTTGGGCACCATTTTATTTCTTTAATATATTGAAATGTATAATCTTTTTCTTTTAAAAGCTAATTTCAGACCACCTTTTAGACCACCTTCTACAATTTATACAACTTTATCTATATTGTTGTTATTTGCTCCTTATTTTTCTTTGGAGTGAATGCCAAAATCTCTTTCTTTCTCCATCTCACTGCTCTCCCTAGCTTATAGGGCTCAGGAAACACCCCTTGAAGAACCCAATTGCGAATCGTTGTGGTTGATACGCTAAAGAGTTGTGCACATTCGCGTGTTGTTACATATCTATCGCCATCATCAAATATCATCTCGTTACCTTTCACTCTTTTATATTACATAAATGGGTGGGGGTGCTGGGAGGAGAGAGCACCCCCATAGGGTTAAGCAGCTTTTGTCAAGATCTGTTTCATGTCTTGCTCTATCTCTGCTAAAAAGACCTCGACTGCTTTATGAATCTCTTCAATTTGTGCATCATCACGCTGTACCCGTTTGATTTTCATGCGTAAGTGAGATGATCTTCCTACAAATTGTGGATTATAACTAATGAAATCACACCATTTGCGTCCTGTGCAAGCCATTTGGAATTGCATCTGCGCGTGATATTCAGGCTTAATCTCATTATAAAGGAAAAAGTGCAAATGCGTTCTTGATTGTGGGCATTTAACTTCAACTAAACCATCCTCACCAATCAAACCATCAGGACTAGCCCCCGCCATTGCCATGGTAGGATGTGGTATAAAGCCGCATTTTATAACATCGGCATCATAAATGAATTCATATTCTTTCAGAGCGTCCTCTTCATGTTCAATACCCCATTGCATAGACGGTGTTATATAAGATTGGCTTATTTCTCCTGTTAAGCGTTCTGTCATGAGTTTCATTTTGTAGTCTTCATATTTGCTTGTCGGCAAACCTTTTGCTGTCTTACTGAGTACATTATAAACATTAGAGGCTGTGACTTTCCCTAATCGCGCTTGAAACCATTCTGCTGTTCTTTGTTCCATATCACACCGCCGTTTGTTGTTGTGTTGATACCATTTGCTTATTCTGTTTATCTTTTAAAAGGTGCAAAATGGTTTGCGCGCTCTGATCAGAGATATCGTCAAGCTTTTCGACATTCGCATAAGAAAGTATCTTTTCTTCTTCTACCTTTGTTTGTAGCATAAGCCTTCTGATTTCATTGATCTGTTCTGGAAAAGCCGGTTTTTGAGGCATATTCCCATCTTTATCGTCTTCTTTACTTGCGACATTAAGAAGCATGCCTAAGAGATATCTGCGTGCATAAGTGATAGTAGAACCAAGAGATTGAATGTTATTTTTGCTTCCTTGTCCATCAATTGGAAATGTTCCTTCTGTTGAGATTTGATTGCCTGAAGGATGAGACAGAGTTATTTCTATGGTAATGTTTTTTTCTGTTTGATTTTTAATATGAGAAAACAAAGCGAAGCGGTGTTTTGCAAGAGTGTCCTTTACAGCGTCAATATACTGATCAAGCGTTGCATATGCACTCTTTGTATGGCTGTTTTTAGCATTTTTGGTGATTGTTTGATATTCGATTTGCATAGCCGAAAGATCATGGATAAAGCTCTGATGGTTCTGTCTTTTTATTTCTTTTTCTCTTAAATCAAGAAGACGTTCTAAACGGTCCATGTCGACATCACTTTCTAAGGCTTTATTTAAAATGCGTTCCATAGCAGTTTGTTCAACGTCTAAATGTTGCGTTTTTTCAACTTCTGTTAGGTTCGTGTTTTGTTCACTCATCTTGATTTCCTCCATTGCGCGCAATTCACCCGTTGCGTGAATCACGCTTGCGTTAAAATGGTTGTTGTTAGAGTTCTGTTTCTAAAAGCTGTGTGATATTGACCACCTCCCCGCCTTTAAAGACGAGAAGATGACGTTATAACTAAGCAGCTTTCACGATAGATCTTGCTAACACTTGTTTAGCTTCTTTGATTAAAGCTTTGTATTGCCTGTTTTCTTCGTCTACTCTAAAAGCATCAATAAGACGCATATGAATTGGACCTAAAAGATACAAAACTTTTTCACCAGCGTTCATACCCTCCCAATAGCTTGGTAAAGCAAAGCGTGTATCACTATCATAATCAACAGCTTTGTTTCTTAACTTTTTCTCACACTCAATAAAGTAACGACGAGCTTGCCTGCCTTTCTCATTGCGTTCGACCATAGAAAGTTCTTTCGCCATGTCTAATGTGAGATGATAGTCTGTGACTGTAACAGCTCTAGATTTTGCGCTCCCCAATTTTGGGGACCGCAAATCTTGTGTTTTTATGAAATCATTTCCCTCTTCAAATTCGTATTGATTAATACGGTCCTTAATCCATGTCGTAAAATCACGACCTACCTCTAAAAACGTATGTAATTCACGTGCATTAACGGTTTTGACGGTTTCACGGTCAATAATTTTCTCTGATATTGTTATGAGAATGTTCATTATGAACTCCTTACTACTTAGACGTTTCTTAATGACACTCAAAAAGAGTGCCGGGTGCTAAGAAACACGGTAGTAAGTCCGTCGTTATGCTTTTCCCATAAAGAGTATTGTATGGCATAACTACACCCGACAAATCTCTTGTACGCCACAAGCATACAATGAGTCAAAGCCTTTAAATTTGCGGAAGATTGGTTATTTCGGCAACCAACCCGCTTACTATCAAGGTGTTTCTTAGGCACCTGATTCGACAATAGACATAATGACATTATCTTGTCAAATAAAAATTTAGCAAACCAACGCAAATAAATTAGGTTTATTTTATCAAACAGCTTATATTTCTTTTCCATGATGGTCATCCCTTAATGCACGCTTTGTCTTTTAAGTTCTTGAGAAAGCACACCAATGCCTTTTGTTGTGATTTTTGCTGAAGGAATGACTTTATTTATTCCGCCAGAGGTTTGAATAGTGATGGTAGGACAATCCATCAGACCTTTTTGGATTTTGTCTTGATAAGGCAACAGGTGCCCACTTGCCATGCGTCGATAGACCCAACCCTTTTGCTGTAAGAAGAGAATGAACTGTTTTGGTTGCATTTCGAGTATTTTAGCAACTTCAGTAAGACCGAAGAGCCCCTCATGGCGCTGTAAGCTTTCAAGAGCCATTGCCTTTGGTTTTAATTCAGCAATCATATTGTCTTTTTGTTCATTCTCATTTTTGAGATAATTTAAAACCCCTAACATGACTTGTGGACTAGAGTAATCGATTTGCGGTGCCACTACTTGCTGTTCTAATTGTTGCCACCGGTCGATTATCTTTGCTCGCAAGGCAGTACTATAACCTGAGACAAGAATTAAACATTCACGCTTGGGAAGATTATAACAATTTTGAGGTCTACCTTGTGTGTCTAAATAGGTCAGCCCAAATTTGGACCGACCCCCTTCATAGTATAATTCTTCAAGCATTTGCCTAATATCACGCATAACGTGTTTATGCTGTTTACCACACAATTCTGCAATTTCACGACTCGACATGGTTTGAATGGCTTCGTTCTTAAAAGCATTTTCTGCTGTTGTGACAAGATTATGCATGCCTGCGCTCCATTTGTTATGATATTTGAAAGAAGGAAAAGGAGGCGTCTAGAAAAAACGCCCTCAGAGTTTAAATCACGTCACAAAGACGCAAACGGTGTTGTTCTTCATAAGTACCGTACATTTTATCTTCATATTCACGCTGTTCGATATCGTCTAAAAACACACCGTATGCTGTGCTATGTAGAATAAAGTCATGAGGTATTATTCCGTAAAAACACTGTTCTTCACGTTCTCTAAGATAGGATTCTGCAGTATCTTCAGAAATATCTTCACAACTGTTTTCAGAAGGATTTATGCGAAAGATTTTTATGGCATCATCTGCCTCGTCAATCATTTCTAAAACTTGGCTTTCATCAAGTGGACCAGAATGCCCAATGTGTTCATCATCACAGATAACTAATAAAATTTCATCGGAATTAATAAGAATTGGCTTATCCATAATTTCCCCTCCCTGATGCCTCTTGGCAATCTCTTGTGTTTGGTTTATATAATTACTTATACGCAAATGTATAAATATAAGCAAGCAAAAAATTACATATATTTCATTTTTTTTCATTTTCACTTAAATGCTATCTTCAAAAATAATAGAATCAAAAGCTTTACTGGGATTATTTCATAAGTGGACGATAAGATTTGCGTGGTAGTATTGCAACTATTTCTCCAACCCATTTTATCTTAGCATTTTTAATGGGATCTGCATTCCATGATTTGAGTACAACCCCCTCTGAAGAACGAGAAATTTGTTTGATAAATCGCCTATTATCTTCTGTTAGAACAACAACTTCATCACCGTAATAGTCGCTTACTGGCTTTGTTTGCAGATGTTTAACTACGATTAAGTCCCCATCTTTATACACAGGAAACATAGAAGTTCCACGAACCATGAAACCTATTGCTTCAAAAGGCAAATCAAATGGTATTTCAATTGTTTCAAGCCCATCTTCTGGGATTTGCTCAACATCGGTATCAATCTCTAACCCTGCCCCTACATACCCCATAATAGGAACAAGTGTAGTAATTTGATTATAACCCTTTAAGCTTTTATAAAGTTCTAAAATTGCGTCTCTGTGTGAACCTCTGGGATCAGATTCACTTCCTAACCATCTTGATACGGTTGCTTGGGTTACATTTAGTCTATCAGCAAGATCTTTCTGATTAAGACCAAACTCAGATTGCAATACTTGCAATGTCGCAATGATATTTTTCGTCATAATTAGTTACTTATGATTTTTTAAATTAAAAAAATCTATTGTTTTTTTTATTATATACTATACAATTGCGTATATGGTTAAAATAAAGGACTTAACTCAAATGGACACAGAGGGAAAATTTAAGGTTAAATCTATCCGAAAGTGTTTATCGCTAACACAAAAGGAATTAGCAGATATTTTAGGTGTTAAGCAAGCTTCTGTTTGTCGTTGGGAACAAGGCAAAGGACTATCTTTAAAGAGTTATTTAAAATTGCAACAATTGAAAGACAGCGCTGTTTCTCGTTCTGCTTTTATTGTTGCTCCTTTATCTGACAACAAACACCACCAACCCAATTCACACTCTTAAAGAAGAAAGATTAAGAGATGATAGATGAACCACAGATCACTATAAGTAAAGTCCAGTTGATTGATCTTGTTAATAAGATTGGAGAGGCAACCATATATTATGGTGTCCGTTCGCCTCAAGATACATATTTTGAAACAAGCATAGATTCCTCATCAACAGATTATCTTTCCTATATGCTACATAGTATCTTTACGCGTGATGATAGAAATTATTTTCCGTTATTGCCATACGATGATTTTAGTCAATGGTTTTCATCTGTTTTTACGCAAGCTTTTACAACTTGGTTTGATAATTATTTTTCTCAAGAGTTGTTATCTTTTTATCGCTTAAATGATCTGATCTTGTTTATGATCTCAGTCAAAGATAAGCTTGATCTCTTAAGGTTTGATCTCTTAAGGGATGAAGTCATCAAAAAAAGAAACGAAACTAATAAATCTTAGCATAAAAATATTTGCCTAAGTGAATTAATCCAATTTTTTAAAGTCTATGAGGTTGGTTTGTGTAGTTACAGTCATTGTTGTTTCTGGTTGCAGTGGGGATGTGTGGGTAATGATTAAAGTAACTTGGTCTTTTATATTTTCTTCACGCGCTGCTACAAAAATAAGGATTCCTGTGTACTTATCTTCTGAGGGAGCTATAGAAATATTAACACTGATTTCTTGTCCCGTTCGAAAATCCTCTGCTTCCTCACAGCGGCCGCGTGATTTGTGTGATATTGGTTTGGCATCAGGATTAACATATGATGATTGCATTTGCCGCCATCCTGTTTCAGGTTTGTATATGATGCCATATCCAAGAATAAAGCGAGAACCATCTTTTAGCTTTATATTTAAAACGTGGATGGTAGTTTGTGCATTGTTTTTTATCTTTAAACAAAGAAGCGTCCACTTGCCTTTTGTTGGCAAATGGGGTCCAGTTATATATATGGAAGGTGGCGTTCCTAAATCCTCTATTCTTTTATTATCTAACAAAATTTTAATATGTTCTTCTGACCATTTGGCAAGATCTTTTGTCGATATCGCTTGCTCTTTAAGGGCTATCGTCTGTTCTTGGCTTTCTGCAAATTGCTTGGTTATCCATTCTCTATCTTCTTCTCGTTTTTTTGCAGCTTTTTCTAAATCATCTTTGCGGATTTTGGCTGCTTCTTTACGGTCTTTATATCTTAAAATAAGCGCTACTAAAAGTGATCCGATAAATGACAAAAAACCTGTAAGAAATATCTTTATCCATTCTTGCATCTTTCCCCTCCCTACTTTTTTAGAATCGTTGGGAGGTTACTTTTTTACAAACATTTTTTCAAGACAGCCAATCACAACGCGCTCTGTCATAGCACACATATAAATACACAACAGCCTTAAGGGGGGAATATGATCACTAACGCACCAACCATTCTTTGCCTTGATCTAGGTACCAAAACGGGCTGGGCAATACGTGGTGTGGATGGTCACATCTTTAGTGGAACGGTCAATTTTCAATCACGCCGTTTTGAAGGCGGGGGTATGCGTTATTTGCGATTTAAACAATGGCTTACAGAAATGAAATCAACCGCCGGTGGTATTGATGCCGTGTATTTTGAAGCGGTGCAACGGCATATTGGTACATATGCAGGACATGTTTACGGTGGTTTGTTAGGGATATTAACAGCTTGGTGTGAACATCATGAGATACCTTATGAAGGCATCCCTGTTGGCACAATTAAGAAGGCAACGACAGGAAAAGGA
>NZ_JBTTDJ010000014.1:0-28185 GCF_055796165.1 Bartonella sp. EBT8 | reverse complement strand
TATTGTCCAAAAAGTCCGTCATGTCATAGCCAATGAATTTTGCATCAATGCCAATGTCATCATCAGGATTGTCAAAAACCCATCCCAATGCATTGCCGCGACACCATCTCTCTAAACGACCCGCTATGCCTTCTCTATGGGTGGTATCAAAAAACATTTGCAGGGCGGAAATCGTGCGCTGTTCCTTGGGTAATAAGGCTAATTGGTCAACCGCCGCAGAAATATCTTGTCTTTCGGATTCACTAATCGTTTGTCCCTCTGCCGAAACAAGTTTGGTAATCCATTGTCGTAGAAAGACTCTGTCTGCTGGATTATTATAATCTAAGCCTTTCAGCGGTGCTATGCCTGTTGGTTGACCATTCTTCAACGGCATATAAGTGCCACCGCCCGCTCTCACAAAAAGTTCTGCTCCACGGTCTTTGTCAAAAAAGATCATATTGGGGTCATGTTTTTGTAGTTGCGCTAACAGAAAATTGACAATAACAGTCTTACCAGAACCAGACGGACCACAAACAAACGTGTTGCCTAAATCGCCAAAATGAAAATTAAAATAAAAGGGGGAACCAGCATTGGTTTTCATTAATGCAACTGCTGGTCCCCATGCATTGCCATCTATTTTCCCAACTGGAAAAGAATGAAAAGGAGAAAGTGCCGCATAGTTGCGGCTTGTAATCGCTCCAGAGCGCGTACGATAGGCATAATTGCCCGGCAATTGTGCCCACCACGCAGCAGCAAGACCAAGCTCTTCTCGTGCAACAACCGCACCGCCATCTGTAAGACGAGAACGCGCTTTGGCAAGATTATCTGCCAATTCTTGCGGGGTATCAGAAAAGACTGCTAATGATAAGTGATGTTCTCCTAACACAAAGCGATTGGATTCAAGGTCATCTAACGCATCATCCAATTCTAAAATTTGTGATCCCGCACGGTCGCCAGCATTTACCATTTGGTTTTGTTTGCGCCCCATAATCTGCTTGGCAATGTTTTTGCTTTTGAAAACAAAAGATTGGGTAAAAATAAACTCAAAGGGGAGTGTGAGAAGACCATCGGTCATGCCTGTTTTGGTTTTTGCTGGATATTCTTTCCAACCAAACATGCCAGCAAAACGACGACCCGCCTCATGGCGTATTTCTATAATCTCTTTCCCAAAAATAAGACGGTCTGAATAAACAGTGGAGGCTATTGTCCCCCACGTTAGAGGAACACGTTCACGACGCCCACCTACCAGTTGGTGAATAAATTCACTCTGCTGTGAAAAAATATTGCCTTCATATTCATAAAGACTAAGCCTTCTCGCTCCATAGCGCTCTAAATTTTGAATAATATCCGTGGTGATGTCTTCAAGTTTGCGAACAGACTCTTGATCCACTTCCGTTTTTGTTTCTTTCGCTTTTCCTAAACGCTTGAAAAAATCAACCAATTTGTCTGCTTTATCAACGTGCGGATTCCACAAAATAGAAAGGTAAAGATCATTGCGATACAGCTCTTGAGAAACCATCCGTTCACAGTATTTAGCATCTAATTGTTTGGCAAATTCTGATCTGAAAGTGCCATCCGGATAAATTGTTTCACGCTTCCTGATGATATGGCTATAAATTGCAATCCGTTCATCAGCTATGTTCTTAAACAAGTTATTTAATTGTTCGTGAAGTACATTTAAATCAGCAATATCAGCCGTTTCAAAATTAATACCTTCAAGTTGAATAACCGTCATAAGGGCTCGAGATTCCAAGGCGATAACATGTTTGTTGACATGCCGTACATAAGGAATAATGGCTTCCGGCTGTTTTTCACGCTTGCGCTCTAGGGTGTTCATTTCAATTCCTCATAATTACGAACTAATCGCAATGGAGAAAGACTGGCTCCGCCCCATAGTTGAGCATTTTTAGAAAAAACAGTGGTTTTTTGCCATGTTAAAAGAATACGAAATTTATTATGGTCGTGCTTAAGAATTTCTCTGAAGATGAAATGTATGGCAATGCCAAGTGTTATGAGAAAAATGTTGCCTGTTATAATAAACAACATCAGTGTTCCCATAGCGTTCAACCCCATAGCCTCAACCGTCACGCCCGCAATCATTGCGGGGCGTGTACAGGCAAGAAATAACGTGTCTTCTGTTAATTTATCGCGCTCTTTCATGATTTTGAAATGTGTGGCTAAATCAACCGGAAAGCATTGCTACAATTTGCGGTGCACCAAAAACAATACCGATGCCAACACAAACAAAAAAAGCTTTACGCATTTCAATATAACCAGCAATCCATGCAATACCAATACCGGCAACCGCAATGGTGGCAATCGCTTTTGCAATGGGACCTGTTAAAGCAGTAATTAATTTTTGAAGAGCGCCTTCAATTTTTCCGAAGTCGCCTGCTGCAAAAGCTGGCTCACTGAGGGCTATAGATGCAATAAATAGCATAAGTAATATGCTTAGCCATTTCTTTGATAAAGTTAAGTTTTGTAAAGAGTGTCCATAAGTGGATTTTTGGTAAATTTTCAACATGAAAACTTCCCCCTTTCCCGCTATTTGCGTTTGAAATAAAAATATCTGCCAGCAATCCGCGCAATACCAACACCTACAACCACAATTGCGGCAATCGCTTTTGCAATGGGACCTGTTAAAGCAGTAATTAATTTTTGAAGAGCACCTTCGACTTTTCCGAAACTTTGCGCAAATGCTGGTTCACTGAGGGCTGTAGATGCAATAAGTAGCATAAGTAATATGCTTAGCCATTTCTTTGATAAAGTTAAGTTTTGTAAAGAGTGTCCATAAGTGGATTTTTGGTAAATTTTTAACATGAAAATTTCCCCCCTTTGCCGCTATTTAAGTTTCAGATAAAAACATATAATTGAAAAAAACAAAGAGTTCTACTGTTAAATTACAATATTTTAATTTTTTCACTGAATTTAATAATATTCAAAATGACACTTTTTAAAAAATTTTTTCGTGCATCGTTTAAATATTTGTTTTTTATTTTTATTATCCTTATAGGAATTTTTCATTTTAATAAAAATTCTGGAAAATTTAATCTAAATTTCTTTGTACAAAGCGTGACAAGTAAAGTAGAAAAACAGTATTTAGAGGAAAAATTAGAAAATACGACTGATTTTAATAAACCAAAAACAAAATCTCATTCAAAGTGGTTTTTAACACAATTTTATGAAGAGAATGTTCCTGTCTATTCAGGTGCTATACAGGTAACAAGTGGTGTTACTTTTAAAATGATTACGCTTATAGATGAGGGCTGGAGAAAAAAGATTGTTCGAAATATCCATTTGTATGGTGTTGAATCCTGTGAAACACGGCAATTTGCTTCACGTAATGGAATTAAGTGGCCATGTGGTGCTTTTGTTACGGCATGGCTTGTGTCAAAAACAATTGATAAAGAGATCACTTGTCGGCAAGCGCGTGTTATAAAACAGGTTTATTATGCGCAGTGTTTTGTGGATGGCGTTGACCTTGCTCGCTTGGGACTTTCAGAAGGAATGATGGTTTTGACAAAAGATCAGCATCATTTTCCTTCTCCAGCGGATTATAAAAACTTACAATTTACAGCGCAAAAAGCGCAAGTAGGATTGTGGTCTAGTCAATTTGCTCCACCAGAAGAGTGGAGAAAAGATAATGGCACTTATAACCCTCTTGATCCTAACTAATGGAGTAAATGATCGCTTTAATGTGCTTTTGAAAGCGGTTAGACAATATTCCACAACAAGCCTTATCAGGTAAAAGTTGACCACAATCCCCTTCGTGTCATGATGGACAACTCTTGTTATGGAAAATTGTTGTTTTTTTATTACGCTTACTTGTTCGTATAGATTGGTCACTACAGCGCTATATGGGAGCGCGTTCCCTTCTCTATACGTCACTTCGTTACGCTTTGTAATGAGAGGCTTTCCGCCTCTCAAACTCTCAGGAACGCTCACCAAAATCATGAGATCAGACCCGCGTTTTATGAGGGGACTAACAATCCTTGGTTCTTAGGGTCAAGGAAACCCCTACGGGGCGCCTAACGGCGTCCTTGACAAAGAACCATAACGGCTTGTTTTGTCCCTCTCACGCGGCTCCGAAATCATGATTAAAGGGGAGAGCCTTTTACTGCTAAGGCGAATACGAGTGGTTAAAAATGAAAAGAAATGATTCGTAAACTTGATGTTTATTTACATCAAGATTTATAGGACATCTCTGTATTTTTTCTTATAAAAATTGTTGGTTTATCATGCACTGATTTACACGTATAGGTTGTTACTACAGTGCTATATGAGCGCGTGTTTCCTCACTTATAGATCATTTTGCTTTGCTGTTATGATAGGTTGTAATGAGTTGTATTGATTTAAAAAGCAGTTATCTGAAATCTTTACCATATTGAAAATCTTTTTGTTTTAATATAGTTTTTTGATTTGACGTACTTTTTTAAGTTATGAGTCGTTCAAATAGAGAACAATGTGAGGACAATGATAATGGCAAAAAATAAGAACCCTTCTGCTTGAACAGAAGGGTTTCTAAAATATCACCACGATAAATTAATTAAATTAATTAAATTAATTGAATTAATTAAGGGCTTAAACCAATAATCCCTACTTTAATTTATCGTAATGCATTCTGCAAGAGAAATTTTGTAGAAAAGGGGTATTTTTAACATTTTTTTGCCTCTAAAAAGAGGTTTTAAAAAACTATGGTTAATAAAATATCGGGAAGACGGATAGACGCACATCATATAGAATATAGAAAGTTAGCAGATAGCGCTCAGATGGGTTTTGTAAGCCGTGGTCAATTAATTGGATTGGTTACAAAATTGGAAGCGGCTGGTTTTATTAAAGAGTCTGAGTGGAAACTTCTTCTCGCTTTGTTGAATACAGCTTCTAAAGATTCATTTGAAAAAGGTGGAGTTCCACTTGTCTTCAAAAGTAACAACTGCCTTGGTAATGAAATTCACCGTAGTGAAGGGCGTGTTAGTCGATTGCTTTCACGTCTTTATGATTGTGGTTTGATTGTTATGCGCGATTCTAGTAACTTTAAGCGCTATTCAGTGTATAGTCATGGTAACAAAATAGCTTGTGGTATTGATTTGCGTGTTCTTGTTGCTCGATACGACGAACTTAAGCAAAAAATTGATGAAGTATTGGAAGAGCAAAAAAAACAGCGAGACGCTTTGCATTATTTTCGCGGCTTGGTGCGTCAAATTAAAGACTCTTATAAGGCAATAGAAACTTCTACCTCTTTTACAGCACTGCTTTTGGCTAGAACGCAAAAAATCATTGATATTATTGGTCGTCCAACCAAAGCTTCTTTTGAAAAATTGCAAAAAGCAAGCCGTCTTTTTGAATGGATTTTACAACGATTTTTTAGAGAAAAAGTATCAAAAACAACATACAGGCATGCCGCGTGCGACATACACATAGAACATACAACCCCTAACTATAAAAGTAATTGTAGCAAAAAGGCTTATGAAAATAAAGAGAAAGGCAAAACTGAAAGTGACTTACCATCAAAAGGATCTGAATTGCCTCAAATCAAGCCTAAACTCTTAGCAAAAGCTTTACCTAATACTGCAATGTTCCTCAAACACGGATTGCAATCGGAAAGGGATTTAATCGGTTCTATGGAGTTCTTAGCAAAAATGAAGGGAATTTCTCCTCATGCCCTTCAAGAAGCCAAACAAACTATGGGGATTAAAAAAACGGCTCTCGCGATTGCTATTATCGTCGAAAAACATTGCAAGGAAATCATTAAATCACCGGGTGGATACTTACGCGGGATGATTGCCAAACAAAACAAAGGTGAACTCTACTTAGAGCGTTCTTTCTATGCTTTGTTGGATGAAGAATTTAAAGAAACATTTAATGATTTGCCCATAGCGGAAAATAACAAAATCAACTCAAATGATGAAAAAATACCCTTGTTTAAATCAGAATTAAATAAAATTCTCAAAAAGTTGGAAATGCCTAAAAATACTAACAAATTTGCCTAGATAAAATGACAGATTCTTTAAAAAATAACATTTTTGTGATTTTAAAAATAAAGAAAGAGGTTAAATTATGAATATCTTGCGGAGACTCCATGCTAACAACCTCTTCCTTAAAAAGAGACTTATATAATAATTTATTGTTTAGCAGGAAAGTATTTTGAAATTTTTATTTCACTCAGAAATTAACCATAAAATTGCTCTTTGTTTTTTCGTTTTAAGCATCCTGAAACTTTTCAAAAGTAAATATTCCTCTTTGCTAGATATTCCTCCATCACTAGGGTATGAAATATTTTCTTTTGTTGATATATCGCTATAAAAATAGGAAATAGAAACATCCAATATGTTGGCAATTTCTTGCAAACGTCCTGCCCCTACACGATTTAAGCCTTTTTCGTATTTTTGGATTTGCTGAAAAGTTATTCCTAATTGGTCGCCTAATTGTTTTTGAGAAATTCCCATCATTTCTCGTCTTAAGCGAATTTTTCTGCCTATAGAAATATCATTAAAATGCGGATTTTTAGTTTGCACTTCAAAGTCCCCCACCGGGTGCGAGCGCCCTCGCATTGGTATTCTGGGAGTAAAAAGTACTGAGTTCGATTCAGCTTTTTGCTTTTAGTACTATTGTACCTGGACATAACAAAAACTCCCAGAACACTGGGAAATTTTATGTTATCGAACTCGGGCTTTTTATCCCCCATTGACCGTTGCGTCTACGATCAAAACAATCCGCTTATTGGTAAAAGTAATCTGAGAAAATTGCAATAAGTTCTATGCTAAAATCACAGATTATTAAAAAAATAAAGAAAGAGGCTGAATTATGAATATCTTGCGGGAACTCCATGCTAACAACCTCTCCCTTAAAAAGAAACTTATATCACAATTTAGTATTTTGCAAGAGAGTGTTTTGTTTTTTCTGAACGGTTATTCAATCTATGGGTCTTACTATCTCAGATGCTGTGCGTATGTTGATGGTATATATTTCTAAAAATGAAGTTTTACCACTTGATCTATTTCAACCTTCTCTAGAAACACTACAGGCTATCAAAGATGCAGAGGATGGTCGTATGGAAAAAATGACATTGGATGATTTACAAAACTTGATATGCAATGATGAAGAAATGAACAACCAAACATCATGATAAGTTTTCTATAAAATCTTCGAGATCTGTTTGATATTTATCATCTAGAAAAACAGGTTGTCTGATGGCTTTAATTGGTTTTATTCCACTTATGCGTTTTTTTAATCTAAAATAAGTTATTCGAGAAATCCCTGTTTTTTTTTGAACAACTTTTAAAGGAAAACCATTCTTAATCAACGATAATGCTATTTCTGTTTTAGGATGAGGTTTTCGTCCAAGTCTTACACCCGCTTCTTTTGCAGCAGCTCTACCTTCCATCGTACGCTCTAAAATACGTACACGTTCTGCTTCTGCCACAGCTAATAAGATCTGAACAACCATTTTCCCCATTGCTCCTTCAGTACTGAAATTGTTTTCTAGGAAACGAAAGGTAATACCCTTTTTATAACAATCATCAATAACGCGGATCATATCGGCAGTATTTCGTCCTAACCTATCCATTTTTGTACAGATGATAATATCATCTCTTTCCGCACGCCCTAATAAACGCTGTAATCCCTCACGTTTATCTGTTGAACCAGTTATCATATCAGTAAAAATACGGTCTTCACGGACACCAACCTCTTTAAGCGCGTTAATCTGAAGGGTTAACTTTTGCTGATGAGTTGAAACTCTAGCATATCCAAGCAATGTCATTTTAGTCTCATAAATTGATTTTGATACCTATTTGATATCATAATACAAAAACACGATTTATGATACTGCTTTTTGGTGCTTTTTTGGTGCTTTTTTTTGAGTATCAAATATTATAATATTTGATACTTCAGAGAACTTATGCTGATGACCTTAATGAAGATGGTGGTGATTTTCTTAATCGTCTTATTGAAGTTTACATAAATAGTAATTACGCAGAAAATACATAATTTTTATTTATTATTTACGTATAAAATACGTAATAAATATTCAATAAAGCGGCAAAACAATATTCCACAACGAGCCTTATCAGGTAAAAGTTGACCACAATCCACTTTGTGTCATGATGGACAACTCTCGTTATGGAAAATTGTTGTTTTTTTATTACGCTTACTTGTTCGTATAGATTGGTCACTACAGCGCTATATGGGAGCGCGTTCCCTTCTCTATACGTCACTTCGTTACGCTTTGTAAACGAAGATGCAAGCGAAAAAGCACTCGCTTTAAAATAATAAAAAGCCGTGTTATATAAAAACGTTGCTTTATTATAATACAGATATTTTATGGGGGGATATGAAATAATGCCCAAAATTTTTATTGTTTATAATGATCATACTACTTTAGAACAAGTTAAACGTCTTCTTTTCAAGCTTGGCATTGAACCATCTGTTTTGCGAAAGATTGATAGTAATGATGCAACCATTCTTGAGATTTTTTTACAAGAAGTTATGATACAAACTAATTCTCCAAAAATTGGTATTGTGCTACTTACTCCTGATGACATTGGCTATGAAAACTCTGCTGGTAAAAAAGGTGCACGACCACGTGCACGTCAAAAGGTTGTTTTTGCAATGGGAATGTTAATAGGTGCCCTTCTTAGAAAAAACATTATTGTTTTAAAGCAACAAGATGTTGAAGTTCCTTTAGATGACAAAGAAAATTTATACCTTTCCTTTAAGGATCATGTAAAAGAGACATTCCCCAAACTTGTTAAAAAATTAAGCTCTTATGGATTTCAATTAAATGCAGAAATGATTTCAGGTGCTGGAAATTAAATTTGGAGAGTTTAATTACTGTTATTATTAAATATTTATTATTTACATACAAAATACACAATATTTATTTAATGAATAATTAGTGAAATTTTATTATCTGTTACGCTATAGAACCCTATCCTTTTAGATAGTAAATAATTTAAATAATTAATAAATACGTAATAAATATATGTTAATTATTTAATGTTTATTCATTAAATAAGGAATATACCATGCCAGTCATTACTATGTGCTCAACAAAAGGTGGTGTTGGAAAATCAACAATAGCATTGGTGCTAGCTAACGTTTTTGCTAAAGCGGGATCTAAGGTAAAACTGATTGATGCAGACCCAAATCAACCACTTGTGACATGGATGCAAAGATCTATAGATACAATGCCCCAAAATATAGAAGTTTGTGGAAATGTTTCTGAACAGAATATTGTTTCATGCATTGATGAAGCTGTAGAACAATTTCCATTTGTTATTGTTGATCTTGAGGGTTCTGCTAATCTTGCTGCTTCTTTTGCTATAGGAAGAGCCGATCTTGTTTTGGTTCCTATGAGAAAAAAACAACTTGATGGAGATCAAATAGGAAAGATTATTGCTTTAATAAAACAACAGAGCCAGTTCTTTAAAAGAGAAATACCTTTTCGTATCGTATTCTCTATGACAAATACCTTAAATAGTCGAGAAGGGCTTCATATAGAGAAAACGTTAGAAAAAGCTCATATTCCTATTTTACCTGCTTCATTAACTGAAAGAGGCGCCTTTAGTGCTCTTTTTCAGATAGGGGGATCACTGTTTGATTTATCATCCTCTGATGTAACCAATCCTCAAGCGGCACAAGAAAATGCAACGGTTTTTGCTAATGCTGTTGTGAAAGTATTGGATAATGAAAATTTATTAAAGGATAAAGTAGCATGACAAAAAGAGCTGAAATTCCATTACCCAATTTTGAAAATTTACAACCGTTTACAAAAGCACAAAAAGTAGATGAAAAAGATTTAGATGAGATAGGTCAAAAAAATGGTTTTACGACACGTCATAGTGTGGAACCAAAACGAGGTGGTGGTAGCGGGCGTAGACGACGTAGTTTAAAAACAGCACGATTAACACTTGCACTTGAACCAACAGTAAGAGATAGTTTCTGGTCTTTAGCTGATGACCTTAATGAAGATGGTGGTGATTTTCTTAATCGTCTTATTGAAGTTTACATAAATAGTAATTACGCAGAAAATACATAATTTTTATTTATTATTTACGTATAAAATACGTAATAAATATTCAATAAAGCGGCAAAACAATATTCCACAACGAGCCTTATCAGGTAAAAGTTGACCACAATCCACTTTGTGTCATGATGGACAACTCTCGTTATGGAAAATTGTTGTTTTTTTATTACGCTTACTTGTTCGTATAGATTGGTCACTACAGCGCTATATGGGAGCGCGTTCCCTTCTCTATACGTCACTTCGTTACGCTTTGTAATGAGAGGCTTTCCGCCTCTCAAACTCTCAGGAACGCTCACCAAAATCATGAGATCAGACCCGCGTTTTATGAGGGGACTAACAATCCTTGGTTCTTAGGGTCAAGGAAACCCCTACGGGGCGCCTAACGGCGTCCTTGACAAAGAACCATAACGGCTTGTTTTGTCCCTCTCACGCGGCTCCGAAATCATGATTAAACAAAGAGCTTGGAAGGGCAATCAAAGGGAAAAAACTGAGAAAATTATAAGGTGTTTTTTAAAGCTATATATTTGAAAATATTATAAAAAATATCAAAAAAAGAGTGAAAAATAATTGACAATAAATACGTATTTTGTTATATAAATACTCAAGTGATCAAAACACTAAACAAAAACCGTAAGCGGATAGATTACGAAACAATCTTTCCCATGTTTAAAAAACTGACTGTCTTTTATGTTCTAAAAACGTATAATGACTTTGTCGGGTGTGGTTACATCATACAATACCCTTTATGGGAAAAGTGTAACAACGGACTTACGGCCGTGTTTTGAGCACCCGGCTCCTTTATAAGGAGTCAATTCAAAACTTCTATTAACCGTAAGGAGTTCATTATGAACATTATATCAAAAAAATATGAATTAACTGATGAAACCAGAAAAATTGAAGGTGTCACACTTTATCGCATTCGTGCCTTAAGAGACTTTGGAAATGTTAAGGCTGGTGACTTAGGTGGTTTTATTGAAAAAGAAGAAAACCTCTCTCATGAAGGTAATTGCTGGGTTGCTGGTAATGCATTGGTTTTAGATGAGGGGCGTGTTTATGACAATGCACAAGTTTGTGATAATGCCGCTATAGCTGGTCATGTTTATGGGAATGCTTATGTATGTGATAAAACCCGTGTTTATATTCACGGTAGAGTTTATGACAATGCTCATGTTTCGAATAAAGCGTGGGTTTTCAATGATGCTCATGTTTATGGAAATGCGAAAGTCTTAGGTTCTGCTCGTATTAAGCCAAATGCACAAATTTATGAGAATGCCGTTGTATGTGGAGCAGCAAAAATTTATGGCAAGGTTTATGGCAATGCTAATGTGGGTTGCCATACTGATGTTTATGGATCTGTTTATGGGAATGCTAAAATTTCAGGTTATTTTACCATTAGAGGTAGAGTCTATGGCAATGCAAGATTAAAAAGACATAGTGACCTCATTTTTGTTTCTAAAACTTGTGAAGTCTATGAAGGCGATACAGTTGTAAAGATTGTTGAAAATGAAGCAGCATAAATGACAGGCGCGGGGGGGCGCCTGCTTTATTGTTGTAGCTATCATTAAAAGAAGTGTTAAGCAATAAAAAAATCCTAGAATTTAAATAAACACTTGCAATTATACCCATATAGGTATATATATAATTATGAATAAAATGAAACGTATCATATGGCTTGGATCATCACTCAAAGACATAAAAAGTCTCCCTGATGTTATTCAACAAAGTATTGGTTATGCTCTTTATCTTGCGCAGAATGGAAAGAGAGGAGAGAACGTTAAGGTTCTTAAAGGATTTGGATCTGCTAATGTTTTAGAAATTATTGAACGTGATATACAAGGAACTTATCGTGCTGTTTACACAATACGATATGAAAAGGCTATTTATGTGTTGCATTGTTTTCAGAAGAAATCGACCCATGGCATTGCAACACCAAAACCAGATATCAATCTTATTAAAGAGCGTCTTAAATTAGCAGAACAATTAGAAAGGAGTTAGGGATGACTAGTGTTTTTCACGGTACTTACAATGTTTACGCAGATCTTGGTTTTCCAGATTCTAGAGAAATGCTTCTTAAAGCACAGCTTGCTTGCAAAATTAGTCAAATTCTTAAAGAAAAGAACTTAACTCAAAAACAAGCTAGTCAACTTTTAAAAATGACACAACCTAAATTGTCTAGGCTTTTGAATGGAGAGTTCCGTGGGATCAGTGAGATGAAAATGCTTGAGTGTCTAACTAAATTAGGAAATGATATCAAAATTGTTGTTAGTTCTGAAAAAGTTAAAACACCAGAAGGACATCTTGAAGTTGTTTTTGCGTAAAGCATTTATAGCTAGTACCAAACGGTACTCACACCGGCTACTTCAAGTTTAATAGCGATATGGGAGGGGGTAATGGACACTCTGTCTACTAACAAATTAGATACAAAAAAACAAAATCCAGTTTCCAAACATCCAATTTTAATAACACTTATGCGGAGAGTATTGTCTATAGTACGCAAAATATTGAAAATATGCCTCTTTTTTCTTTTTCTTTTGCTTATTCGTAAACCGGTTATTGTTATAACAAATTTTATAGCAGGGGCGAGTTTATTAATGTTATTCTTTCTTTTTTGGGGATATATATCGGGTACCTCGTTCTATGGACATCAAACAGAAATGGTCATTAGTTATACCGTCATGATGTTTCTCTTTTTAGCAGTTAATTGGGGATATGATGCGCTCCTATTACGGTTAGCTCCTCCTGATTATGATCTTATGCTTTTTAAGTAATGCGCAGAATAATGAGAAAGAAATGAGAACGATTAATGTTCTTCATAAGAGTTCCAATGTTTACGCAGGTCTTAGTTTTCCAGATTCTAGAAAAATGTTTCTTAAAGCACAGCTTGCTTGCAAAATTAGTCAAATTAAATATTTTCTCAGTTTTTTTCTCTTTAAGTACCCTTCCAAGCTCTTTGTTTAATCATGATTTCGGAGCCGCGTGAGAGGGACAAAACAAGCCGTTATGGTTCTTTGTCAAGGACGCCGTTAGGCGCCCCGTAGGGGTTTCCTTGACCCTAAGAACCAAGGATTGTTAGTCCCCTCATAAAACGCGGGTCTGATCTCATGATTTTGGTGAGCGTTCCTGAGAGTTTGAGAGGCGGAAAGCCTCTCATTAAATTGATATATGGACGCACGAAGTGCGTTCCATTTAAGAGACATTATGATTTCGGAGCAAATCTATTTTTCTTAGCAAAGGCTGTTAAATCTTTTCGTCTAAAATATATAGAGCGTCCACAACGAATAGGGGGCTGTCCTTGTACAAGGATGATCTGCTCGTCTTTTCGCATTTCTTGTGTTATTTCATGGGGGTAGATTAAGGGTCTTTGCTGGAAATTAAGGCTTTCTGTTCCTTTTGCACCTGAAGTCCCTAAGGTTTTGCTTGACCCTTGTACTTCAATGGTCATTTTTCCACATGCTTTAGAAATGTTTTCAGCCGTTTTTATATCTTTGATTGCGGCATAGCTTACGAAAGCGCAACTTTCGAACCATGCCATAGCACCAGAAGGACCAAAGTGTCTTTCGATTTGTCCTACAGATTGGTAAAAGAGCATGAGAGATATTCCATATTTCCGTCCTCTATCGCGCGCCTCTTCTAAGATGTTCATATATCCTAAGAGATCGATTTCATCTAAGACGAACAGCACTCTTTTTGCATAGTTACCATTTGCGGCTTCCATAGCTTTGAGAAACGAGCCAACAAGGATACGACCAACCCCTGGATAAGATTTTAGAATTTTTGATGGTATATTTAAAAAGATATCGATATTTCCTTTTGTAATATCGTCTGTTTTAAAATCATTTCCACTTATGAGGTCTGCATAGTTAGAAAGCGAGAGCCATTGTGTATCTTTTGAAGCGGTAGCATAGACCCCAGAGAAAGTTTGTTCAGCCATGTTTGTAAAGACGCCAAGCGTTTCACGGATGAATAGAGATGGTGATGAAGCTTGTAAAGAACGCAATTTTCCAATCACGGATGGTTCTGGTTCTGATACGAGAGTGCGAAGCGTTTTTAAGTTTTTTTCCTCTAATTTATATTCATCAGAAAAGACGATATGGGCAAGGAGTCCTGTTAGCAAATTATGCGCATGGGATGTAAAGAATTGATCTGTTGATGTTGATCTATGATTTTCAGAGAGGAGGAGTCTTGCTATTTCGACGAGACCTGCTTCTCTTTCATAAAGGGGTATTTTTTCATCTAAGAGCCAATCCAAAGGATTAAAAGTTTTTGTTGATGTGCCATGCGGGTCGAGAATGTATACAGCATTTTTATTTGATTTCTGTCTTGTTTCTTTGACGATTGGCGCGATTTCAGTTGAAGGGTCGAATACGACGAGAGGACCGGTATATTTAAGGCAAGTAGGAATAACATTACTGGTTGTTTTATAACCACCAGAACCAGCAAAGAAGAGCATGTGTGTTGAATCAAAATCGAGTTTGTATGTTAATAAAGGTTGGCTACCACCTTTTCCCCATGTTGTTTTGTCTTTGGGGTTAAAAGCGACATCTTTAATAACATCCTCATCAACTCTGTATCGTTCCCCTATGATTATTTCTCCATCGCTTGGAAAGATTTCTTCCAGTTTTTTCATATTCATCCATTGAGCACCCCCGAAGATCATTTTTTTTGAACTTTTTAGTGGAGAAGCCTTTGCTAATGATAGTTTCATTGTGAAACCAAGAATAACAAATCCAATGAAAGCACCACTCAAAACCATTCTATCGAAAAAGGGGAAAACATCTCCCCAAGTCATGTTGTTTTGCCCGACATATGGACTTAATCTGATGTATTCATTAGCACCGTAATAGATTGCGAAGAGACTGAAGATAATTATGGATGAAAGAGTGATATTTTTTCTGATATGTCTTTTTTGTAATAAGATGAAAGAAGAGCAGGATAGAGCAATAAGGATTAGAATATCAAGAGGTTTTGAACGTACGAACCAATAAGCATCAGCCGTTGTACCATTTTCTGTAATTTCGTTGATTGTTATATTAACAAGGAAAGCTACAATGATTGCAAAGATAAGAGGACAGATTAAAAGTGTGATTTGTTTTTTGTTTAATTGGTTTATCATTTTCCCACCCGCATATCAGTAAAAGCTTGATTTCCTATTTTTTCAAATTCTTGATATTCTTTTGAATTTGGATTGAGTTTTGATGCTTGGATTAAACATCCTAAGATGAAAGATTTATTGGCATCTCTGAGACCTGCTTTGACGACGAGTCCCCCTAAAGTAATTTTTTCACGTGCATCTTTACGTCTTATTTCATCTTGCAAGAATCTTCTCCTTTTTTCAAGACGTCGTAATGATTTTATGGAATTGCCAAGATTATTTAGCTTTGTCTTTTTCTTTTTGAAATCGAGCCTTAATCTCCTCGAAAATATTTTTCCATTCTTCGTTTGTAATATTCAATTCTGTTAATCCAGTTTCTGCTGCTATTAGTGCAATTTTTTCACCCTCTTGTTTTTTGACAGCTTTAATTTTTTCAAGAAGTTTTTTACTTCTTTCATCAAGAGCTTTTTTTTCTTCTAAAAGTTTTTCTAAAGATTTACGCGCCATTTCAACACCTTTACTTTCATTAGGCTTTTTACGTCTGTTAACAGAAAAAAACTAAAATAACAATACTTAATAGTGCGCATTTTATGCGCTCCTGAAAAGGTCTTTTTTAAAAGATTTTTGAAGGCGCAATTATACGTTTGTTTTCACAAACGTTTTTTGCTATAGTTTATTTTGATAAAATAAACGTAAATTTTGGTAATTTTGTCTTATGGCAATAGCACATCTACAAGCTAAAATTATTGGTTCTGGAAAATCAGCAATTTCTGCTGCTGCTTATCGTCATAGAACGAAGATGTTTGATGAATTGCAAGGTTCTCATACGCATAAGTATGATAAAGATAAAGACCTTGTATATTCAGAAATGAATCTTCCAGAAGATGCACCAGAGTGGATTACACAACAACTTAGTTATCTCAATAGGAATGATAAAAAGAGTGAATGGTTATGGAATACTATACAAAACAATGAGCGCGTAAATGGTCAGTTGGCAAGAGAAATCGTTATAGCGTTGCCATTAGAATTATCACGAGATCAAAATATTTCTCTTGTACGAGAATTTATAAATACAAACTTTTCATCGCGTGGTCTTATTTCTGATTGGGTATATCATGACAAGGAGGGAAACCCACATGTGCATATCATGCATACTTTACGACCTGTTGTAGAAAATGGTTTTGGTTCCAAGAAAATAGCAGTTTTAAATAAAGATGGAACAGTGAAAAAGTCTCTCGTTACTATTCGTGATAAGAAAGGAAATGCGATAAGAAAAGAAGAGAGAATAGTTTACGAAAATGTTATAGGTCATAAGGATGCATTGAAGGATTTGCGCAACTCATGGGGTGCGCTTGCAACAAAATATCTTGCGCTTTCTGGTCATGATATAAAATTAGATATGCGTTCCTATAAAGAGCGTGGTTTATCCATAGAGCCAAGCATTCATTTAGGTCAGTCTGCGCATGCAATGAGTAAAAAGGGTCTTGTGAGCAATGCTGTTCAAGCCAATGAAAGGAGAAGACGTAGATCTGTAGAAAAAATCAAAAAAAATCCTAACGAAATATTGAAGTTGATTGCATTTGAGAAATCGACATTTAATCGTGGTGATCTTGCTAAGATTGTTAATCGATATGTTGATAATGCGAACGACTTTAATGATATTATGGTGCGTTTAGAGCAAAGCGATAACCTTATTAAAATTAAAGATGATTTGCGTCCTCATAAGGTCATTTACGCAACAAAAGAAATTTTAAAAACTGAATATGATATGGAGCGGAGTGTTGTTTCTTTGTCTCAAACGACGGGGCATGGTGTTCGTTCTAAAAAAGTTTTATCGGCGATAAGCTCTGTTGAGAATAAAGATCGTAAGCATTCATTTAAATTTTCAGAAGAGCAAGTATTAGCGGTTCAACATATCACGGATGATAAAGCTATTGCAGCTGTTGTTGGTTATGCTGGTGCTGGAAAATCTACACTTCTTGAAGCAGCAAATGTTGCTTGGAAAAATGATGGTAAACGTGTCTTTGGTGCGGCTCTTGCTGGTAAAGCTGCGGAGGGGCTTGAAAAGTCTTCAGGAATAAAAAGTAGAACTCTTGCTGCTTGGGAATTGGCGTGGAAAAACAAGAAAGATAACTTACGGGTTGGTGATGTTTTTGTCATTGATGAAGCTGGTATGGTTTCGTCAAGACAGCTTTCACATTTTGTCCAAGAAGTTGAGAAAGCAGGCGCTAAAGTTGTTCTTGTTGGTGATCATATGCAATTACAACCAATAGAGGCGGGGGCGGCTTTTCGTGCTGTTGTCGATAATATTGGTTATGTTGAACTCTCTGGTATTAGAAGGCAAAAAGAAGAATGGGGTCAGGAGGCATCCCGTCAATTTGCGCGTGGTCAAGTGAAAGAGGCTTTAGATAGTTACAAAGAGAGAGGATTCATTCACGAGACTAAAACACAGAGGCAAGCTATAAATACTCTTGTTGAAGATTGGATGGCTACACGGAGAAAAATAGAGAAAAACTCCATAGAAGAAGGAAAGCCCTTGAAGGGTGATGAATTGCTTATTCTTGCGCATACAAATGCAGCTGTTAAAAAATTGAATGAAGAAATCAGAACCGTTCTCAAAAATTCTCATTTTTTAAAATCAGAGGATGTCGCAAAAGCGGTGAATTTTGATACTCTGAGAGGACAACGCGAATTTGTTGTCAATGACCGAATTATTTTCCTTGAAAATGCAAAGTTTGAAGAAAGATATGCGCAGAAACTAGGAGAACAAAAAGTTAAAAACGGTATGCTGGGTACTGTTTTGTCTACGCACAGTAAAACAGGAAAACCGCTTTTAAGAGTGCGTCTTGACTCTGGTCAAGAGGTTGTTTTCTCCAATAAAACTTATCAAAATGTTGATCATGGATATGCGGCTACTGTTCATAAAAGTCAGGGTGTGACGGTTGATAATGTTTTTGTTCTTGCTTCGCCTTCTATGAATCAACATCTTTCTTATGTTGCTCTGTCTCGACATAGAGAGCAGTCACGTCTTTATGTTGCTGCAGAAGATTTTAAAAATATTCGTTTACATGAACATAAGCAAGTTAAAGGCACTCTAAAGGGTGAACTTGTTGAGACGGGGTATACTTCTTTTAATGAAAATGTAAAAACCAAAACGCCTTATGCCGATATAGCAACGCATCGTGGAATTGAACGTGTTTATGGTGTGAATCTTCCCTCTGCTATAGATGGAGCGCGTATAGAGCTTGGTGATAAGATCTCTCTTCGCCAAGAGAAAGAGACTGTTGTTGTTAACGATAAAAAAATCAAACAAAACATTTTTCATGTTGATTTAATAGAGCGCGGAGACCCCTCTCTTGTTGATGGTATCAAACAATCTGATCGTGCAAGTACTTATGAGAAATTGGTAGCAGCACTTTCTCGCTCTGGTGTTAAAACAACAACGCTTGATTTTGCGGAGTCTCCTGATTATCGGGATTACATTGCACAATTTACAAAAAACAGAGGGATTGATGTTTCACAAGGTCTAGGGGAGAAAATTTCTTCTTATATCGAGACCAATAAAGAATGGTTACAAAAACAGAAAGAAAAAATTGAAACTCTTTGGGATAGAGCAAAGACAGCTTTTGGCAGGCTTCAAAAAGAAAAACGCAAGGTTGAGCAATCACAGAACGTTCCAAAAACACCAAAACAAGCACCCTATCTTGCTGCTTATACCGATACTTCTAATCTAGAACAGAAGGTGCAAAATGCTGTTAGAGAGGAAAAATCTTATATTGATACTTTTAAAGCATTAAATGATCGTCTGAAATCTGTTTACAAAGACCCTCAAGCTGCTGCTGTTAAGATTGAACAAACAATTTTAGCGGATAAGGGGGATAAATTGCCTGATATTTTGGATAAAAACCCTGCTAGAGCTGGTGAATTACGTGGTTCAGATCGTCTCATAGATCGCTTTAAAACAACAGGGAAAGAACGTAAAGAGGCGCTTTGCAATGTTCCCTTTGTCATTTCTACAATTAAAGAACTTCAATCCTTTTATAAAAATTCCTATGAACACAAGAAAGATAAATTGATCCGTGAGCGTGAGCAATTGAAAGTTGAAGTACCCTCTCTTTCAAAAGATGCTGTACGTTATATGAAGGATGTTGCGGTTGGTCGTGAGACTTATTCGAATATACCAGAGCCTCTTAATAAAGAATTTTTGAATCTCCAAAATGCTTTAGATAAGCGCTTTGGACAAGATGCCATTCATAAACGGGACTTTGACTTATCAAAAGCAATATCGCGACAACCTCATGATAAGAAGCTTGTGAATGAACTTCAGAGGGCGGTTAAGTTTCTTCAGCAGAAACAGATACAAGAACAAAACAATGCGATAGCGCGGACAAGGTCAAAAGATGTTGTGCGCTAATTATATATAAAGTAGGTTTTTGCTTGACAAAATTACGGGTATTCCGTATAAAAGAGTATATGCAAATGATTGTTTAAACAGCGGTGGATAGGGGATTATTACTCGTTTAGAGGTCAAGATATTCCGTTTTTTTGTAGATGTTTCTAGTCCTTTCAAGGAAATTGGACAAAGAAAAAAAGAGCCGCATTTTGAAAGGGGAAAAGTGAAGGAAAAATAATGGACAAAGCGAATAAAGCAGGGGTGTTTCTCTCACAAAATTCCAGAGAAGTTCTTTCTTATACGAAAGATGAAGATCATATTGCAAAGTTCGAACTCCATATTCCTGAAAAGGTTGATGTAAAAAAAATTAGAAAAAATATTGGTTTGTCACAGACACAATTTGCGGCACGGTTTGGCTTTTCTGTAGGTCGTCTTCGTGATTGGGAACAGGGTCGATATTCTATCGATAAGCCTTCTCGACTTTTGCTTTGCGTCATTGAAAACGAACCAGAAGCTATAAATCGCGCTTTGAAAAAGGCTTTATTGACATAAGGAGATTTTGAAATGTTGAGTGAAGAGGAAATCAATCAACGTCGTCGTGATGCCGCAAATGCATTAGCAAGTCAACGATTAGAAGGGCTGGAGCCAGATCCGAAAGTTGTTGCCCAAGTGGAACGTTATATTATAGGTGAGATTGAACTAAGCGATATAATCGAAGATCTTATGGGACGGATAAAACGTGGTGAAGTATGAGAATCCAAACGATCCTTATACTGATCCTGAAACTGGTGTGATGTATAATCGGCTTGGTATTAAAGACAAAGCCACACTAAGGAGTCTGGAATCTGCTTTTGCTTATGTAAGATCTCTTGAACTTAGGCGTACTCCTATTAGCGGTAAGTTTGATCTCAATCACATGCAAGAGATTCATAAAAAGCTGTTTGGTGACGTCTATGAATGGGCAGGAGAAATCCGTTCGATAGATATTAGCAAAGGGGGGAGTCTGTTTGCTTATCATCATCAGATTGAAAGCTATGCACCGAAGATTACACAGCAGCTTGCCAAAGAACAATATCTACGGGGTCTTGATGCGGATGAATTCAGCCAGAGAGCTGGATATTATATGGGTGAAATAAATGCGTTGCATCCGTTTCGAGAGGGGAATGGACGTACTCAGCGTGAATTCATTGGTCAACTTGCTCGTGAAGCTGGTTATAATATTAATTGGGAGGGGGTCAAACGAGAGGAAATGACAAAAGCCTCCATTGAGGCACTTTATGGCAGTTCTGAATTACTGTCTGAGCTTATTCGTAAAAACCTTACTGAATTTACAAAAAATAAAAATGTTGACGTTTCGAAAGATCTAGGAGAAAAAATTTCCTCTTACATTGAGACAAACAAAGAATTATCGCAAAAACAAAAAGAAAAGATTGAAGCACTTTTGGATAAAGTAAAGCCAAATGTTGGCAGTCTTCAAAAAGAAAAACGCAAGGTTGAGCAATCACAGAGCGTTTCAAAAACACCAAAACAAGCACCCTATCTTGCTGCTTATACCGATACTTCCAATCTAGAACAGAAGGTGCAAAATGCTGTTAGAGAGGAAAAATCTTATATTGATACTTTTAAAGCATTAAATGATCGTCTGAAATCTGTTTACAAAGACCCTCAAGCTGCTGCTGTTAAGATTGAACAAACAATTTTAGCGGATAAGGGGGATAAATTGCCTGATATTTTGGATAAAAACCCTGCTAGAGCTGGTGAATTACGTGGTTCAGATCGTCTCATAGATCGCTTTAAAACAACAGGGAAAGAACGTAAAGAGGCGCTTTGCAATGTTCCCTTTGTCATTTCTACAATTAAAGAACTTCAATCCTTTTATAAAAATTCCTATGAACACAAGAAAGATAAATTGACCCGTGAGCGTGAGCAATTAAAAGTTGAAGTACCCTCTCTTTCAAAAGATGCTGTACGTTATATGAAGGATGTTGCGGTTGGTCGTAAGACTTATTCGAATATACCAGAGCCTATTAATAAAGAATTTTTGCATCTTCAGAGTGCTTTAGATAAACGCTTTGGACAGGATGCCATTCATAAACAGGATTTTGACTTATCCAAAGCAATCCCAGCAAAGCAGCCTCATGATAAGAAGCTTGTGAACGAGCTTCAAACAGCAGTTAAATTTCTTCAACAGAAACAGATACAGGAGCAAAATAACGCGATAGCACAGACAAAGTCAAAAGATGTTACACAGGTAAAGAAATTTTAATATTGAATTTTGTTTCTCATGACCGTTTTTCTAGAAAGCGTCTCGACGTTTGAAAGGGTCATAATAGATTTCTGTCACACGAAATTTTCCCTCAAGGCGTTTGCATTGAATGATGACATCAATCATAGAAATTAATAAGCCGCGGATATCATCACGTGCTAAACTAGAACCGCCATCACTTTCTTTTACAAGGAGGGTCATTTGTTCAAAGGCAGAAAGTGCGGTTGATGCGTGAACAGTGGTGATGGAACCAGGGTGACCAGAATTGACATTGCGGATATAGTAAAAAGCTGTACCATCTCGGAGCTCTTGTAAGAGGATTCTATCGGGGCGCATGCGTAGTCCCGATTCAAGGAGTTCTTTTGCTCCTGCTTTTGCTAGCCCTTGATTGTCTTTTGAATAAAAGAGTTGCACTTTATTTGCATGCGGAACGACAAGCTCTGGAGTATCTTCAATGGTGAGAATTCGTTCATATTCGGGAATTTTTGCAATTAAAGCTTTGGAGAGTGTTGTTTTACCCGAACCGGTTTTTCCAGATATCAAAATATTTTGTTGAGTAATAACGGCTCTCTCTAAGAAATTACAAAAATCTTTGGCAACGAACAAATCTGTTAACTCTTTCTCCGTATCAGAAAGTTCGTTTACACGTTCAATCATTTGGTTGATGGGTGTAAAACTGACATTCCCTGTGACGGCAAATAGATTGTTTTCGTGTAGACTTTCAAGAGAAAAAGTGCGTGATGAAGGTTTGCGAATTGTCATGCTGATGGTATTGGCTGCGACGGCAGGAGGCATGACAATTTGTATGCGTTCATTATTGGGGAGTGTTGCTGAGAGGACGGGATTTTCTACACTGATTTTCTGTGTGGTATAAGCCGCAACAACTTTTGCAATTCCTTCTAGTTCGCCGTAGGTTAGTTCTTTTAGGATATGGGTTTGCCAACCATTGGAGCTTTCCACGATAACTTCACCAGGGCGATTGATAACAATTTCAAATAAATTTTCGTCATTTAGGTATTTCTCTAATATTTTTAACTTTGTGAGAACGATAGAAGCGCGTTCTGAATTTTTTGCTGTTGCCATAATTTATTTTTGCCGAATTTGAGAATGGAGGAAGAAATTTCTTGAAATAGATCAGGGGAAAACTTTACTTTTTCTTGTTGTGGTGGCGAGTTTGTAAACTGATGAAAAATCCAAATCTCTTGCTACAAAAATATTAACGAGTTCTCCTTGAAATTTTTCTAGGGTAGGGGGGATGTTGATTTGATTTTCAAGAGCAACAGTTGCTGTTTCTTTTCCAGGATTGTTTCCACCTCCAAAACCTCCACCTCCAGAGTTAGAGTTTCTTTTAAATTGATTTGTCAAGGTTGCTGAAGCGCTGTCAATAACGGTGAGTAAGAGTGCTGAGCTAAAGCGTTCCCACCAATGCGTGTTGATGTTGCCATCAAAGCCGGCTCTACCTAAACTATCGGTTGCTGGTGAGGCAAGGTTTGCTATGACACCGTTTGGCGTTTTTGCTCTTGTCCAAAGGACAAAGAGGCGGGATTGTCCTTGCTTTATTCCTCCTCGATATTCACCAACTACTTGCGTTCCTTTATCAAGCAGAACAACACGACCATTATCAGAGAGGATATCACGGTTGATGATACAACTTGCAAATCCTGGTTGATCACTGTTTAAGGCTGTTTCTAATATACAGGGGATTGATGTTCCCATGGCGATGATAAAGTTTCTATCCCCCATTAATCCAGCTCTTGTGCCTTCTATTTTTGTAGGTTTTAAAAGTGAGGAAAAGCTTTGTGGTTCATTATTAGGAATTTCACTTGTATCACTGTAATTTTGTCTTCTTATTTGCTCTGAGTGAGAGCTAGAAGTATTTGTACTAGAAGTATTTGTAAAAGCTAAAACAGGAGCACGTTGTGCCGCTTCAAGTAATGGGTCATCTTTGACTGTTTTTATAGGTGTTGGTGATGGTGTTGGTAATGTAATTTGCCCAATTTTTGCTTGTGGTTCAGGAGGAGATAATTCTAGAGGTGCAAGTGAATTATTAAAACTTTTTTCTACTTTTTTCTGATGATTTTCTGTGTCTTTTTTTGATGTTGGAGTTGAGAATATATTCCAAAGCGTATAGGCGCCAAATACTGCAAAGATTATAATGACAACAGTTTTTGTTCCTCGTGTTTTTGAGATATTATTTTTACTACCCTCAATCGCACCACGATCTTCAATAACTGTCTCATTATTATTATTCATAATGCATTCCCCTTAATGCTTTCAGTTTTAAAAAACTGATACGATTTTGCGTTCAACAGATGGTGAAGTTGTTCCTGTTCCTGGATTTGTACCTTGTCTTTGATAGGCTTCGTTGAAAATGCATAAAACATTTTTTCCATATCTTAGAGTGAATCTGGAGCCAATAGCGTGGACAATGACCATATTGCCTTTGGTGGTTTTTGGAACAAGAGATTCTGTGCCGTCACTGCTTACAATATAGATAGCAGGAATTTCTTGATTATCTGGAAATGTAAATGTTGTTGTTTTGCCGTTGTCATAAACGAAGGAGGGTTCAAGAGTGATGGAACCTTGGGCGGTATATGCCCAATTGCGTGGTCCATATTGTTCAGAAGCATCGAAGAGACCATCAATACGTTGTGTTTGTCTTTTTTCTTGTTTTAAGAGTGCTTCCATTCTTCTTTTTTCTGCTTCGTCTTGTGGGTAGCGAAATTTGACAAGAAAATAGGTTTCGTTACCAGATGAAATATCTTCGTCTTTTATTATCAGTTCGAATTGATAAGAGCGTTTTGAACCATCACGACGTGTGGTGACTACTTGTAGGTTGGTAATAGGTTGTACTTCACGAGCTTTGAGAAAAAGAATGTTGCCAGCTGGAGCAACTTCCCATGCTACGCTGTTACCAACAGCAACATGGGCAATTTCTTCACTGGCGGAAAATTCTATTTGTACGGATGAACGTATCGAGCCAATGATTTTTGTGACATTGTAGGCATCATAGTTGATAAAACGAATGCGACTGTCGTTTGAAGCGCGGGTAGGAAAAACACTTGCATTACCCAAATAGGCAGGAGAAAAGGCAATAGTGGTGAGAAAAAGAAAAAGGAATTTTTTTTTCATGGATTAGTTGACCACTTCTGGATCTGTTCTATATTCACTAACAATAAAGCCAAGAGGATTTATGAGGCGGTTTTGTACGGAGATGGGGGCGTTGATATATTCAAAGGTAAGGGTTGCGACCCAATGGGTGATGGATTCTCTATTGTTTTCATTGTCACGGACGGTTTTGTAGTAACGCACCTGTGCGACATTTTGGTTGATGAAAGAGATTGATTTTATCGTTATTTTCGCGGTCGCGTGTTTATAGATTGTTTGAGGACTTTGCGGATTTCGAGCACCATACCATGTAGAAAATCTGTCCTGTTCTTCAGGAGAAGAGAGCAGGGAGACGGTTTGGAAATTGTGTTGTATTTCTTCGGTTGTAAAGCCTTCGCGGGAACGGACATATTTGGCAGCAAAATAGCGCGTGATTGCTTCGTCGACGTTTGTTGGTCCTTCTTTTAGAGCTTCGACAACTTCAACAATTCCTGTTGAACTATCAACGCGGATGACGAAAGGTTCAACGGTTTTGAGAGGTGTGAGTGTTGTGACCGCTAAAGAAGAGATGATGGCGACTATAACAGCTATACCAGCTATAACCAGTGAAATGCGGGTGATGCGGCGTGAGGCTAACATTCGGTCTTGATCGAACAAGCGCGCTTCAGCGATATATTGCTCTAGGTCTTTTTCTTTCATGCTTTTTGACCACAATCTTTGTAGGATTCAATTTCTTCATCCGTTAATTTTTGCGTGAGAGACATTTCAAATTTACTCTCTTTGACGGATGGTTTTGTGTCTGCGTTATTATTACTACTGATGATAACAGGAGTAGGGGAGGGATTTTTCCCTTCCCAATTCCACATTGATTTGTTTAATGGTCGTCTAGAATATCCATCACATTTTGGTAATGACTTCAGGGTATTTGGTGAAGACATACAACCGTTTAAGAGGACGAGCGATAAAAATACCCCAATTATTTTAAATTCCCGCATTTGATTATATCAACCTCCTCGAAATTTTGATGCTAAATTTTTTAAACCTCTCCAGCCTCCACGACCTACGGCAAGAGTACCTTGACCAGCTAGTCTGCTAGAATGGTGAGCTAAATGCGTTGAGCTTGTAAGGGAGGCACCCCCAGCGGCTAAAGCAGAGGCAATACCAGGTAAATGGATAAAAAGATAAATTCCACCGATACCAATAACCAAAAATTGAACGACAGCAAACATGATGTCAGTAGGGCTATTTGAAAGGATTTTCAGTGCAAGGCTTATGTAGACGTTACCAAGTAATACAACTAATACTTGTAAAATGATGAAGTTTGCTAGTTGTCCTAACCATGCTTCTGTAAATCTTCTTGTTGTTGAAAATAGACCAAGACTTATAAAGAGCGGTCCCACTGATAAGACAAGGAATGAACCAAGTTTAGCGAACGTTGTGACGATAAAACCAATTGTACAAAAAAAACCAGCTATCACTATACAAATTAAACCCGCAAACCAGTTAACAATATATGTAGCCACGTCATACCATGCTGTTTTTGAGTTTGCTTGAAGGGCGTGTTTATAAGCACTTTTCATCATATTATCCCAGACATTTATATCTGAGTGTGCTCCTTGTGTAACATTTGCAATGGCGTTAGGTAGATTATGAAAAAATATATTTGTAATCCAATTGTTGTAGCGAGAGACGTTTGTTGCGAGTGCAATAACGATGCTAAGTTTAAAAGCTGTTGCTATAAAATCCCACATGGGTATAGAAGAACGTCCATACATAATGTTGTAACCCATAAATGCAATATAGAGTGTACAAGCCGCTGTTATTGGACTGTGCAAAGCTCCTGCAAGATGTTCAACAGTTTTGAGCAACAAATCACTAAGAGTACCCATTAGTTGGTTGTCTAAATTGCTAAAGAAAGGATCGTTTGGTCCTGCCATTGGATATCCGTTTTATAAAATTTTTGTTCATGTATATAATTCTGTCGTGGTAATAATTTTTTATGGATCGAAATTGCTTTCGCGTTTTGCTTTTTCTTTCCATTTTTCTTGTTCAATTTTTCTTTTCGCTTCTTCTTCTTGTTCCTTCTTCTCTCGTTCTTCTCTCTCCTTACGGTATTCCTCTTCTCTTTGTTTCCGGTGTTCTTCATCAAGTTCATGAGCGGCAAATCTTGCATTTTCACAATTTTTTGAGTTGCCTGTCCATCCACATTTTATTGCCCACTCTTCCATCAATTTTGGATCTTTTTTAAATTCTTCTACGCTGTAGGTTTTTTCACAACCAGCAGCTATCATTCCGGTGCATAGTAGCAATGTGGTGATAATAATTTTGTTCATGATTTTCCCCTCTTTTTTCAGTTTAATTCACATGGATTTTTTTTGCATAATCTGTATATCGTTTATTAGATTCTTCTCTAGCACGGATTATTTCAGCTTTAGCTTGTGCCTCTTGAATCATCGCGGTTGCTTGCGTTTGTAAAGCCTCTGCTTGTAACATTGCTTGTATCACTGCTAATTGTGTTTGAGCATCTTGAACTTCAGCAGCAGTTTTGGCATATTTGAGCTTTTCGAGGATTTTGCTAATGGCTTCTTTCTTTTTAGTGGCTTCTTCATAAATGGCTTGCCCTGTTGCCGCTTGCCCTACATTATGCTCATGCAATTTTTCAACTTCTCTTTTGTAAAAGGCATCAACTGCTTCTTTTGATCCAGCACCACCTGATGGTTCTTTGTATAAAAGTTTGTCTTTCCACTTTTCAGCATTTCCACCACCACTGGAGCCTTCTATGGATTGTTGCAATTGGTTAAAATCAGAGGGGAACGCGCTATTGTTTCCTTGTTTGTTGAACATTTCTTGCAATGCGGATAAATCGGTTTTTCCATTTAAAGAACTATATAATTGTTTCATTTGGTCGAGTTGGCTCTTTAATTGATTAAGCTGCTCAAACCCTTGTTGTAACTGCTGTGTGCCTTGCTTTATTTGATCTTCCAATCTTCTAACTTGTTCTATGTTTTGCATAAGTATGCTGTAATCGAAGGAACCACCTAAGAATGCATTTGCTTCAGATCCAAACGAAACTGCGCAAAGGGCTGTTGCTAATAAAAGTTTCTTCATTGTTTTGACCTTTCTTGAAAAAGAGGGAGCCATTTTTCTGGAGACTCACCAACTTCATCCATAATGGTTTCTAGGAGTTCAATATTCTTTGTTGTGCCGCTTAAAATGGCTATTTCATCATCAAAACCCCGTAAATTCAGTTCTGCTACAACAGAACTTTGTCCTTGCTTGATGAGAAAACGCCGTGACTCCCGGCTTAATTCTGTTTGTAT
>NZ_JBTTDJ010000013.1:0-31496 GCF_055796165.1 Bartonella sp. EBT8 | reverse complement strand
TTAGGGTGTTCCTGTTAGGGTGTTCCTGTTAGGGTGTTCCTGTTAGGGTGTTCCTGTTAGGGTATGCCTGTTAGGGTGTGCCTGTTAGGGTGTGCCTGTTAGGGTGTGCCTAGAGGATAGATAAAAAATGATGATGGGACATAAAAAACTTGACAAGGTAAATCTCAAGAAGTATCATAATGATACAATTACAATTGCGCGCTTTTGTCAAAGCAAGTGAAAAGCGGGGAGATGCATTTCATATGTGGGGCAAAATCTTCGTAAAAAAATTTACAGAAATCCAGAAATCCCTTGTAACCGTTGTAATTTGGTAACCTTCGTAATTTTTCAAAAAATCCAGAAGGATCTTTGGTTTTTGCTTAGAGATGCTGGTTCGTGTCGTAAATTTTCAGATCTTGGGTTCTCAGATCTCGTGCTTGCAAAAATCATAAGTTTTGTGTTCTCTTCGAGCAGATTAGTTGTGAGAAGCAGTGGTCATTTGATAATTCTTTGTGATCATCCCTTGAATTTTAGGGGCTATCGGAAGAATTGTAGGGGTTATCAGAAACTCGATGCGTTCATCAGTCAAATTCGTGTGTATCATCAATAAGTTTTTGGGTGCTTGAGGAATTGGATGCTTGAGGAATTCCTAAACAGTGTTTTGTTCTGAAAGAATCTGAAAAGAAGAGGTCTTAGAAAATTTTGTCTGATGGACTATTTTTGCTCATCCTTTGGCTTGATGACTTTGCTGGGTGCTTAAGAAAAGTGGGGGATGGGATAAGTTTTTGCGGTTTTTTATGAGAGAATCCTCTTCTTATTCTCATCTCAAGAGGGCTTCCCTTCTAGGAGGAGCGTTCTTCTTTTTATCTTCTCTTGCTTTTTTCCCTTTTATGTTTGCTTTATTGCGGGGGCAAAAAGGAAAATTGCTTGGTTTTTGAGAGAATAAAGAGAATGACCGTAAGAAGAGGAAGAAGCCTGTGATAAAACGGCGAAAAACCTTTATTCAATTATCCACAAAAGGATGCGTATCCGGCAAAGGATTACTAAAATGGTTCATGGTCGTGCCTAAACGCTCTCAATGATTTTGATCTTTTAACAAAAGACTTTTCATTATTTTCAAAATTTCGTCCCTGATTTTACACTCTTTTCTGTCGTGGGAGGCGTTTTTCTTTATTTGAAGGAACATCATGATGGCTGATGAACTTTGTCTTCCTTTACGCCGAAAAGGGCGGAAAAAAGGTGCTTTGAATAAAACAACAAAGCGCTTTAATGAAGCCCTTCTTACTGCTGCTGAGCAAGCCGGATATCACTATGGTGAGGATGGGTTGGTCTCTTATCTCCAATATCATGCTCTTAATAATCCTGTGCCTTTTTTTTCGCTTCTTGCAAAGGTTTTGCCTTTGCAAGTGACTGGAGAGGCAGGGGGCGATGTTAAAGCCGTCTCACGTGTGGAGATTGTGCCGGTGGTTTCAAAAGACGCAGTGCTTGGAGACGATTCATGAGGCGGTGGGGGCGTGAGGGGCTGCCGTGGTGGTGTGGGATGTGTCTTTGGAGCGTTTTGTGGTGGAGGTTCGTGCTGATTGAGACCTTGCGTGGTGATGGTTTCAATGTGGTGCGTGGGTTCGTTATTGGAGAGACGGGGGCGGTGAGCTATTTTGCCTGTTGAAAGTGTGGCGGTGGTTTCAAAAGACGTGGTGCTCGGAGACGATTCATCAGGCGGCGGGGGTGTGAGGGGCTGCCGTGGTGGTGTGGGATGTGTCTTTGGAGCGTGTTGTAGAAGATTCGTGCTGATTGAGACCTTGCGTGGTGGTGGTTTCAAGGTGGTGCGTGGGTTCGTTATTGGAGAGACGGAGGTGGTGAGCCGTTTTGCTTGTTGAAAGTGCGGCGGTGGTTGCAAAGGATGTGATGCTTGGAGACGCTTCATCAGGTGACGGGGGTGTGAGGGGCTGCCGTGGTGGTGTGGGATGTGTCTTTGGAGCGTGTTGTGGTGGAGGTTTGTGCTGATTGAGACCTTGCGTGGTGATGGTTTCAATGTGGTGCGTGGGTTCGTTATTGGAGAGGCTGAGGTGGTGAGCCGTTTTGCTTGTTGAAAGTGCGGCGGTGGTTGCAAAGGATGTGGTGCTTGGAGACGCTTTATCAGGTGGCGGGGGCGTGAGGGGCTGCCGTGGTGGTGTGGGGCGTGTCTTTGGAGCGTGTTGTGGTGGAGGTTTGTGCTGATTGAGACCTTGCGTGGTGATGGTTTCAATGTGGTGCGTGGGTTCGTTATTGGAGAGGCGGGGGCGGTGAGCTGTTTTGCCTGTTGAAAGTGTGGCGGTGGTTTCAAAGGATGTGGTACTTGGAGACGATTCATGAGGCGGTGGGGGTGTGAGGGGCTGCCGTGGTGGTGTGGGGCGTGTCTTTGGAGCGTTTTGTGGTGGAGGTTCGTGCTGATTGAGACCTTGCGTGGTGATGGTTTCAATGTGGTGCGTGGGTTCGTTATTGGAGAGGCGGGGGCGGTGAGCTGTTTTGCCTGTTGAAAGTGTGGCGGTGGTTGCAAAGGATGTGGTGCTTGGAGACAATTCATCAGGCGGCGGGGGCGTGAGGGGCTGCCGTGGTGGCGTGGGATGTGTCTTTGGAGCGTGTTGTGGTGGAGTATGGTCCCTCTTGGGTGCGGTGGTGTGTACTGCTTGGACGTTTGGGGCTTGAGACTTGTAGTGTTTGAGGTTTTATGACAACGGCGCAAATTGCTCTTATTCCGAAATTGCTGCCCGTTTTTGCTGGAAAGGCTGATGTGCGAGCCGCTTGGGGAGGACGGGGATCTGGAAAAACCCGTTCTTTTGCTCTCATGTCTGCTGTGATGGGATATCGCCATGGAAAGGCTGGAGAGCGGGGGATTATTCTCTGTGCACGGCAATTTCAAAATTCTCTCAATGAAAGCTCGTTGGAGGAAATTAAACGGGCGATAGAAATGTATCCTTTCCTGCAAGACTATTACGAAATTGGCGATAAATATATTAAGTCAAAAGATGGACGGATTGTGTATGTGTTCGCTGGGCTTGATCGTAATATTGCAAGTATTAAATCAATGGGGAGGGTGTTTCTTTGTTGGGTGGATGAGGCGGAACCGGTGACGGAAACCGCTTGGCAAACCCTCATTCCAACTTTGCGTGAGGAAGGAAAAGATTGGAATGCCGAACTATGGGTGACATGGAACCCGTGCCGAGAAAATGCGCCTGTGGAACAACGTTTCCGAAATGTTGATGATCCCAATATCAAGGGGGCTGAAATCAATTGGCGGGATAATCCGCAATTCCCTGAAAAACTGAATCGAGATCGAAAAGCCGATTTAGCACAAAGACCTGAACAGTATAACCATATTTGGGAAGGCGAATATATGCAAGCTGTTCAGGGGGCTTATTATCAAAAAGCACTGCTCGAAGCTGAACAGGAGGGGCGTATTACCACTGTTCCGCGTGATCCACTCATGCAGGTTAAAATCTTTTGGGATATCGGAGGAACAGGGGCAAGGGCCGATGCGACCGCTTTATGGGTGGCGCAATTTGTGGGACGGGAAATTCGTGTCCTCGATTATTATGAAGCGCAGGGGCAACCCCTCTCAGAGCATGTGGGGTGGGTGTTTCAAAGGGGATATGATAAGGCGCTGATGGTCTTGCCCCATGATGGCGCGACTAAAGATCGTGTCTATAATGTTAGTTTTGAAAGTGCGCTCCAACAGGCGGGGTTTCAAACGAAAGTTATTCCTAATCAGGGGATCGGGGCGGTCAAAATGCGTATCGAAGCGGTCAGGCGATTGTTTCCTGCTATATGGTTTAACCGTGAAACAACACACGCGGGGCGAAAAGCGCTCGCTTGGTATCACGAAAAGCGGGATGAACAACGAAATATCGGGTTGGGCGCTGAACATGATTGGGCAAGCCATGGCGCCGATGCTTTTGGACTGATGTGCGTGGCTTATGAACAACCTCAGGCGAGACCAAAAAAAACTGCTTATCGCTCGCTTCACCATTCTCAAACTTCATGGATGGCTTTTTAAATGAATAGTTCTCATAATTCTTTCGATCCTTTAGAAACCCTTGAAAATCAGGCGCTGTTTAAAAAACTCGTGGGCTGGTATCATGATGATATTGCCCATGTCGAGCAATGGCGAAAAAATGCCCAAGAAGACTACGATTTTTATAATGGGCGCCAATGGAATGAGCAAGATCTTGCCGCGTTGCGCGAACAAAATAGACCCGTCATGACTTTTAACCGTATTGCTCCTTTGATCAATGCCGTGATTGGCACTGAGCGCAATAATAAAAGACAAGTGCAATTTATTCCACGACAAGAAGGTGCTGCTTTTGCCAACCAGATCCTCACGGGGGCTGCTGAATGGTTTCGTGATGAGGCCGGTGGAGAGTATGAGGATTCTGATGCCTTTCAAGATGCGATCATTTGCGGTATGGGCTGGACAGATACACGCCTCGATTATGAAGAAAATCCTCAAGGAAAACCCGTCATTGCACGATTGGATCCACTGAAAATGGTCTGGGATGCAAGTGCGGTCAAACCAAATCTCATCGATGCGCAGCGCTTGTGGTATATTGATGAAAAACCACTGGATATAGCCAGGGAAATGTTCCCTCATGTCCATTGGAGTGATCTGAATGCTGATTGGGTGAAAAATCAGAGCGTTTCGTCGCATATGAGCTATAGTGATCAACGCTATCATGGAGATGGGGAGGAGGGGGCAAATTTTCAGAGCCCTAAAATGGTCACATTGGCTGAATGCCGATGGTTCGAACGCGAAGTTGTTTATAAAGTTCTTGATCCGTTCAGTGGGATATATAGCGATTATTCTGAGAAGGATTTCCAAAAATTAAAGAGAGATTTTCCTGAAATCCAAGCAACACGTTTGACGAGGAGAGTTGTTAAACGTGCCTTCTTGGGGCGAAAATTGCTTGAAGCACCAGATCAACCCCTCGTGCCTCCTAATCAGTTGGGGTGGGAGTGTATTACCGGAACTTTCGATAAATTAAGCCGACAATTTTACGGTATTGTGAAACCAACAAAAGATCCGCAACGCTGGGCAAATAAATATTTTAGTCAAGTGATGCATCTGCTCAATAGCCAATCAAAAGGTGGAATTATGGCTGAACGCGATGCTTTCGATGACGATCGCCAAGCGGTGGAAAGTTGGGCGCGGGCCGATAGTATTACTTGGTTGAAAAGTGGCGCGGTCTCGGGGGGGAGGATTCAGCCTAAACCCGTGGCGCAATTTCCACAAGGATTCTTCCAGCTGTTTAATGAAGCAAAGAGCGCACTCGAACAGGTGACCGGATTGTCTTCTGAATTTATTGGTACAAGGGCGGTGAACCAACCAGGTGTTCTGGAACAACAACGGCGCCAATCGTCACTCAATCTGTTGGCTTCTTTCTTTGATGGCTTGCGGCGATATCGACAAAGACAGGGGAAAATTATTCTCTATCTTATTCAAAACTATCTCTCCGATGGGCGGTTGGTGCGTATCGCTGGTGAGGAAAATGCTCAATATGTGCCGCTAACACGCGAAATGATTACCAGTTTGGAATATGATATTGTTGTTGATGATGCGCCTACAAGTCTTAATGAAAAAGAGCGGACATTTGCAATTATTATGCAATTGCTGCCTTTGATGCAAAATTTCACAACGCCAGAGATTATGCTCGATCTGTTACGCTATTCACCTTTGCCTGCATCGCTCATCCATAAAATTGCTATCAAAGCGCAAGCGAACAATCTAGAGGAGCAAAGTGCTCCTGTGCAAAGAGACCATGCTGGAGAAATGCTTGCGGGTAATGCTGGAGTGGAACAGCTGGTGCAAGCTGTTTTGCAAAATGTAAATGCGTAAAAGTAAACGGCTCGCTTTGGAAAAATATTATTTTATCGCTTGAAAAAGAAAAGGCTAACAGGATGAATCAGGAATATCTAACGCCCGCAGAACAAAACCATTTGCAACAGGGCTTTCTTGCTACAAAACAAGACGATAGCGAAAGGGCTGGAGAGGAATCGGAAAAGATTCTGGAAGGTCAATTTGTAGGGCATCAGCATGCTCACGAACATCAGGAGGGACAGCAAAAGGGTGAGCAACAACAAGAGGGGCAAGAGGTGGTGGAGGGTGACGGACCGCCTGATCCACAAAAAGATTTTATGGGCTATATGCAATGGTTGGGGAAAACACTGCATAAACAGGAATTGTTGCAGGCTGAACAACAACAGAATTCTCTTACTTCTGAAGCACAACAGTTGCAGGCTTTTTTTCAGCAATCTGTTGCGAGCGTGAAACAAAAACATCATGATTTTGATCAGGCTGCCGATTTTATTTACGAGACAAGGGCTAAGCAGTTGGCTGCTGTTACTTCCCTCTATCCGGAAATGGCTGATCCAAAAGCCATTGACGAAGTGATTGGCAATGAGTTGAAGCAGATCTTGCGCGTTTGTGCGCAGAAAAACCAAAATCCTGCTGAAGTCATTTATTCTATTGCACAAAAAATTGGCTACACAAATGGTGCAAATGATGCCCAAAAAGATGGGGGGCAAAATTGGCAGGAAAGACAGAATGCTGCTCGTACTCTTGCTGCCTATAACGGTTTGACGCCAAGTGGTCCCATTTCTTTGGAGATGCTTGATAAAATGACAGAAGCAGAATTTAATCTTTGGGTTTCTGATCCCAAAAATAAAGCGGCTTTTAACCGCTTAATGGGAGGAGCAGATCTCTAAGAGAGAGATTTGTGAAGGAGGCATGTGAGAAGGGAAGCCCTTGAAGAAGGCTTTTGGTCAAAAGGTTAATGGGAATGTGAGGATTTTGAAAGCATAAATGCAGGGAGAAAATCTCGCATAAGGGGGAAGAGACACGTTTCTAAAAAGGGTACCATCGAGAAAAAAAGAGACAATGGAAAATAAATGCTAAAACCAATGTGATTGTTTCAAACAGAAGGGGAAGTGTTCATTTAACCTTCTTTCTGGGGGGGAAGATCTCTGAAAGGACAGCTTGAAGGGGGATCATGTGAGAAGGGATGCTCTTGAAGCCGAGAGGGGTGAAAAGCACCAAAGGTGGAAGAGGGGAGAGCCTCTTTGAAGATAAGAGCGCAGTGAGGAGATCTCGCATAAGGGGGAGGCGAAGGAGACCAGGCAAAAATTACACAAAATATACAATAAAAATCCACCCTCTGAGAATGAGAAATGTGGAGTTTTAATAGCCGGCTTCTTTGCCGGTTTTTTTCTGTCGATAAACTTTAGAGGATAAAATGACCGTAACTTATATCGGAATTAATGACCCAATGGCAGTACGTACATGGTCTAAATTACTAAACCAAGAGGTTTCAAAAGCAATTCCTATCGCACCATTGATTGGCAATGATTCCAACAGTATCGTCCAATTAAAAGATGAAACAAATAAAGCAAGTGGCGATGCCATTAACTTTAACTTGCGCGTACAGCTGCTTGGGGATGGGGTCAGTGAAGGGCAAACGCTTGAAGGCAATGAAGAAGCCCTCCAATTTCTTAATGACCGCTTGGCTATTAACGAACTCGTTCATGCCGTGCGGGTCAAAAATGAAGGAACGATCGATCAGCAACGTATTCTCCATGATTTGCGGACCGAAGCGAAAAATGGATTGGTCGATTGGTATGCTGATCGCTTGAGTATGATGTTCTTCATTCAAGTTTGCGGATATACCGCAAAAGCGCTTAACTTTGAAGGACGTTCCATTACTCTTAAACCGGTGCATTATGGGTTTAATACACCAACGGCGCCAACTGATAAACGAATTGTTCGTCCTAATGGGAAAACAAAAGATGAAGACTTGAAAGAAAATGATGGTTTTAATCTTAAGTTGATTGATCAAGCCGTTGAACGCGCTAAACTGGCAAATCCTAAAATTAGACCAGTGCGCATTGATGGGGAAAATGTCTATGTGCTTTATCTGCACCCAACCCAAGTGACACAATTGCGGACCAATACAGATGCCGGTCAATGGCTCGATATTACCAAAGCAATCTATAGTGGAAGCCGTCTTAAAAATCCACTCTATGATGGATCCCTTGGAATGTATAATGGTGTTGTTTTGCGGGAAGCTGAACATGTCACGGAAGGGGTCGAATCTGCAACAACGAATAAGGCGGTGCCAAATGTGCGGCGCGCTGTTCTCTTGGGAGCACAAAGTGCTGTGATTGCTTTTGGAAAAGATCGTGGGGCTACACGCTATAAATTGGTTGAAGAGCTGTTTGACTATGAACGGGAGTTCGGGGTCGCCGCTAAGACCATTATAGGAATGAAAAAAACGTGCTACAATTTACCAGGAAGTAACCAAGGCGTCCAGGATTTCGCAACAATCGTTATCCCAACTTATGGAGCGCCTGCTTAAAGAGGCTGCCTTAAAAACGATGCTCGTTTGTAAAATCTTCTCTCCAGCAGAAAAATTTGTTGGGGGGAAGAAAAGCATGACATCTAAAATGTTGCATAGATAAAAGGATTCTGATTGCTTATGACCGTTCCATCCCCTGATGCCAATGATCTTAATCGCATATATTCGAGCCGTTCTAAAACCTTTGCTCATATGGTGGCTCTTATTCAAGATGAAATTGATGATACAACGGCTGAATATTCGACGCAAATTCAAGATTCCATTTTTACCGCTTTGCGTTTGTGTGAAAGCGAACCCCTCTTTTTTAATGGAAAAAGAGAGGAAACTTTTAAAACAAAACGTGATAAAATATGGTATGGGAAAGGTGACGGCGTTTTTATTAGAAAAGAAACAGATGTGGAAGCCGTCTTTTTGGAAACAGATTCTGCGACACAAAAACAATTGCTCTTTGGATCTGTAGACGCGTTGCTACAACAATATGGCGTGGTTCCTCCAATGGGAGAGACTCTTTTTTATACCTTCTGGGATAAAATGATCGGACTTCTGCCTGTACCAGAAAAGGTTAATACCGTACGAATTGTTTACGCGCCTCGCCGTTTTGGCGATGAAGGCGTGCGTGAAGAAGAGGATCCTTGGTTTATCTATGCCTTTGATCTTATTAAAGCGCGTGCAAAATATGAACTCTACAAAAATATCCTGAAAGATCCTGAATATGCTGCTGTTTCTTTTAGAGATTATCAAGAACAACTGCAAATTTTGCGATTTGAAACTTCGCGCCGAAAACAGGCTTCAAATATTCTACCAACGTGTTTCTAAAGGGCTCGTTCTTCATGGTGTAGGGGTTGAGGAGACGTGGATCGTGAATGTTTATAGGGGGGATGGTGGGTGGTTAAGGGTTTCCTCTTTTGAGGAACTTGAGGGTGCCAATTGTGCTGTTTACTGCTGCCTATAGTGTAATTTATGCTTTTCTTACAGAGTTTTATTCCATTGGAGAGGCTCTTTTGTTCAAATAAAATAAGCCTTTGCGATTTGAAATATCGCTTCCGATAAGGTTCTTCAAATATTCTTTTCATGGGGTTCTCAATGGCTTTTTTCCCAATCGCGGATTATCGGCCCGATGTGGCTGACATCAATGGCATCTTTACCGATGAGCTTATCAATGTGTTGCCGGCCGATGGGTCCTATATCCCTATGCCAAGCTTTAAGCCTCTCTCAGAGCCTTGTCCTGATCGTATTTTAGGGGCTCTTGCTGTGAAAACAAAAAATGGCGTGGCTATTATTGTTGGGACAGCACAAAAAATCTACCTTCTCAACAATACAACAATGCAATGGCAAGATATTAGCCGAAGGGGAAAACCCTATTTTGCCAATATCGATGCTCCATGGTCCTTTGCTTTGTTTGGCGATTATGTCATTGCCGTTAATGCCAATGATAAACCACAAGTGATCGATCTTAATCATGATAGAAAATTTAGAAATTTAGGCGGAAATCCTCCGCGAGCCGGTATTGTGCGGGTGTGGGGAGATTTCGTCTGTTTGATGAAATTAACTGAACATCCAAGACGCGTGCATTGGTCGGGGTTGAATGATGCCGAATGCTGGACCGTGGGACAAAAAAGCTGCGATTATCAGGATTTCCCCGATGGCGGATTCGTGCAAGGGGCAACGGAAACAACAAATCCAATCATCTTTATGCGCTCTGCAATCTATGCCGGATCCTTTATCCCTGGCTCTAAGATTATCTTCAGTTTCCAAAAAATCCACGATAAACGCGGGGCGAAAAATGCTGAATCAATCGTTTGTCGTGGAGATCTTGCCTTCTTTGCTGATGAAGGCGGATTTTATCAGATGACCAATGAGGGACAGATTATACCTATCGGCTTTGAAAAAGTTGATAGAACGATGACAACAAAATCGTGTAGTAATAATCTCTACACCCTCTCTGCTGCTATCGATGGCGTGTATAATCGCGTTTATTGGATGATCAATACCGATGATACCGTACAAAAACATATCTTACTCATCTATGATTGGGGATTGCAAAAATGGACCAAAGCAACCGTAGATCTCAAAATGGTTTTACCCATTTTCGTGGCGGGAATGACTTTGGAGGCTCTTGATCGCGTTTCAAAAAAACTTGATGATTTATCCTTTTCGCTCGATAGTAAAGCTTGGAAAAATGAAGCACCTATTCTTGGTGCCTTTGATCATCAGGGAAGACTCGGTTCCTTTTCCGGTAAACCTATGGCTTGTGTGGTGACCTCACAAGAAATGGGGCAAACAAATGGGACCATAACGCGGGTCAAAAATATTATGCCTCAAGTCAATAGTGGTGAGTTCACTTTATCTGTGGGGATGCGTTTGAGGCAATCGATTGAAGAGGAAACTGTTTGGTTGCCGGAAAAAAAGCCTTCTCAGAATACTGGGCAAATTCATTCTCGCGCTAGGGCGCGTTTTTATCGCTTTAAATTGCGAATTCCTGAAGGGGTGAATTGGTCGCATGTGACTGGATTCGATGTGGAATTGAAGGCTGCCGGCATGCGATAGCATGCCATGAAATAAAGGTGCATGCGATAGCATGCTATGAAATAAAGGCGTGTGCGGTAGCGTGCCATGGTAATGAAGGCGTTTGCGATAGCATGCTATGAAATAAAGGTGTGTGCGATAGCGTGCCATGGTAATGAAGGTGTGTGCGGTAGAATTTGCCGCCTGAATAAAGGAATAGCTGGTAGCGTGCTTTTTGTGGGGGAGGAGGCGCGGTGGTGTGCTTCTTCTTAACAGAGTATGTTCAGGGGAGATTATAAAAACATGAGCTTTGCGTGCTTCATAATTGGTAGAGGGTTCTGTTTTAAAAGAAGGTGGGAAGAGTCAACGTTATGACACTGCAACATGAAAGCCAAAATCTTTATTCTGCTCATCTTACTGATCAATGGTCGTGGGAAAAAATAGCTCCCTATCAAGAGGCTCTCAATGCTGCTTTGAAAAAATACGCCAAACGCTTTCCCGATGATGTCTGTTTGAAAACAATTGCTGAAGAATTGACGACTGGGCAAGCTCAATTATGGCTGATCTTAAAAAATAAAACGCAGTTTAGTGCTTTTGCAATGACCAAAGTTGAAAGAACCCTGAGGGGGAAAAAACGCGTTGTCCTTTCCGATCTTGCTGGTGAGGGAGGTCCAAAATTGGTCCAATTGATTGAAAAGGTCGAACAATGGGCACGGTCAATTCAGGCTGAGGAAATGCATATGTTTGGAAGATTCGGGTGGGCTAAAATGCTGTCTCGTCACGGATATTCTCGTGATTTTATTCATTATAGAAAGGTTCTCGTCCCATGAGAAAAAAAACAACACCTCAAGTGCAAACAGTAACACAAACAAATGCTCCACCCGCTTGGGCAGCAGATATCTTCAAAAAAGCAAGTGCACAAGCGCTCGATCTTTATAATAAAGGAATTGGTGGAAACGTGTATCAGGGAGAGCGGGTTGCTGGTCTTAGTGATATGACACAAAATGCTCTTACCGGTCTGGAAAGTGCTGCGCGTCAATATAATAATCCAGCACTGACCCAATGGTTTAATGCGCCAACGCAAAGTGCTACAAACCTCCTCAATATGGCAAAGGGAGACTGGATTGGGGGCAATAGTAAATTTAATGCTGCATTGCAAAATGCTTTGAGTAAAACTTCTGATGCCATTAATCAATCTATGTCTGGGGCGGGGCGCTATGGCTCTGGTGCACATACCGGTGTGCTCGCTGATGAGCTTGGAGCTTTGGCGACAAGTGCTACTGCACAGCAGTATAATCAAGATGTCAACAATATGATGAATGCTAATCAGATGATTGATCACTCATCGCGTGATCAGGTTAATGCCGCGAATACCTATTATCAAGGGCAAAGTAACGCACAAGCTAATGCTTTGAAGGGCGGAATGATTCAAGATCTAAACCGGCAAAATGCTTTGGACGCTGAGCGGCAAAAATGGACCGAACAAGATAATCAAGGTTGGAACCGGTTGGCGCAATTGTTGAATGTGGGAACACAAGCCGCTGGAAATTACGGAACAAAATCAGGAAACTCAACAACCATGCCTTCCATTACAAAAGATCCATTACGCGATGCTCAGCAAGTGCTCGGACTTGTGGGAGGAATTTTAGGACTTTGTGATGCGAGAGCGAAAGAAAATATCATCCCCGTCGGTGAGAAAAATGGCTATCCACTCTATCTCTTTAATTATAAGGGGCATCCGCAACGCTATCGCGGTGTTCTTGCTCAAGATGTTCTGCGTTTGAATCCCGCTGCTGTTTTTATCAATGCAAAGACAAAACTCTTGCATGTCGATTATGATAAAATCGGTTTTCAAATGAAAAAAATTACACCGTTTAAAAAGAAAATGGCGGCTTTCTTTTCTGCTCTTTTTGCCCGTCTGCGCTTTTTGCAAAAAGGATATGTGCTATGAGCTCGATTTATGATTGGTCACTTGAAGCCTCTGAAAACGCCTACGCTGATGAAAATATAAACTGGGCTGAAGGGCAACCGCCAAGCTCAGTCAATGATAGCGCGCGTGCTATGATGCAACGGATCAAAGAATATCTATTCGATAATGGGGGGGGAATTGAAACAGAGTTTGCCGTCGATAGGCATCATCAAAGAACATCTATTCATTTAGAGACAAAGTCTCCGTTTGAATCATATAGCAATGGTATTGTGGTGCGCTTTAAAGCTCAAGGGGTGAATAAAGGTGTAACAAATGTGGCGTTAAACAGATTACCGACAAGACCCGTTTATAAAATTACATTAGAGGGTATCGCTCCGCTCAGTGGAAGAGAAATTCAAAGTGGCGGTCTTTATGAGTTGGTCTATACCTGCAATATTGCTGGAGAAAATGCCGATGGTTGGTTTTTAACAAATCCTACCACGAGTTCTTCTCAACTTTTACCTCCGGGCTTTGTTGCCTCTTTTGCTATGAAAAATATCCCTGAAGGGTGGCTTTTGTGTGATGGGAGCGCGTATTCACAAAAAGACTATCCAGATCTCTTTAATGCAATTGGTGATAAATGGGGAAGAGGAGGTCTGTCAGGAACATTTAAGGTGCCAGATTTGCGCGATTCACATTCTTCTAGTTCCAGATTTGGCTTTCCAAGACCGCACTTTTCAGTTTCTTCCGATTCTGACTTTGTTTATGCGATTAAAGTGTAAAAATTGAATCTTTTTGCAGCGCTAAACTAAGTTCTTAAAGTCGTGTTGAAGCACATGCTTCGGTTGGAGGGTGTTGTTCAGACACTTTTTAGTAAATTGTCAAAGGGTGTCTGTAAAAAACACGGCTCGTGAAAATAGGCCAAGGCGTTGATTTTACGTACTCTTTCTTCTGTAACCAATATGAATGAGGTCATAGTATGGCACTTTTTCCATTTTCTATCGCTGATATTGATGAGCCTGAACATATTCGTGTGGTTCTTTATGCGAGTGGACGAATGGGACATGCTCCATTGAATGCATTGTTGAAAAAAAACTGTCAAGATATCGAGAGTCTTGACGAAAAACAAAGCAGAGATATCACGCAACTCACTAAGCGTATGGATGCTGTGGAACAGCAATTGAAAACACTTATGAAAGTTCCTAACGATATCCAACAAAATACTCAACAAAGCACTAAAGACAGTAAAACAGAAGGTGAATCCTCCAAAGTAAGCGGTGGAGATCTTCCCATAAGTGCTGCTGCTCGTTGATCTGTCGGTATGGTTTCTGGTATTAAACTCTCTGCTTTTCATGATAGAGCTCTTGATGCTGGTAAAAACGGTATCCAACAAAATGCTCAACAGAGCAGTAAAGAGAGGAAAAAAGAAGATGAATCCTTCCAAGTAAGCAGTGGAAATCTTTCCATAAGCGCTGCCGGTATGATTTCTGGCGTTGAGATCTCTTCTCTTCATGATGGGGCTCTTGATTTTGGTAGAAACAATATCCAACAAAATGCCCAACAGAGCAGTAAAGAGAGGAAAACAGAGGATTAATCCATACTAGATGATGAATTCTTTACAAGACTGCCTCCTGAAGATCTTGATATGGGTAGATCTGTTGGTGATGCTCTTGTCTTTAAGGATCTTCTCAAGCACTAAAAAGGTTCAAGATTCTATAAGAAAGCTTGCGCTTGGTAAAGGAATCAGAACGGACGCATTGGCTCGCTTAGGAAAAGTGTATTAAGAGAGGGGGAAAGCGTTGTCGTGCATCAGTGAAAGCTCTTTTGTGGCGGAAAAAATTCCATTGTTCCGCAAAGGGATCAATTAAAAGCAAAGTGGGAAACAGCTTCCTAAGAGATTGCGTACAGTTTGAAAAATTATCGACAGATGCGCGAGTGGTCTTTAATCAAGAAGAGGTTTATTGCTTTTGTGTCGTTTTGCAAGAAGAGAGGAATGGACCACAATGTGGATGCAAAAATCTTTTGCAAAGGGGATGCTTTGTGTTGTTCTTGATAAAAATGTCTCCTTTTTGTGCAGTGGGGTTGTAAAAGAGTGCTGTGAAAGATGATGCTATAAATGCATTCTTATAGAATATGCGTATAGAGCCAAGGTCGTTGCTGTTTCTTTGCATCACTGAAGTGTTCAATAGAAATCTTGAGGGAATATTGATAGCAATGTTTGCTAGGTGAACCGATGAAGTGAATTAAGGGAGCATGAGGGGGAGACCGATAAATAGTGAGGCGGTAAAATCTCTAGCTTTTAAGGAAAGCTTTAACGAAGGCGGGTTGGAAGATACTTTATCGCAAAAAAACGTTTTGATTATGCTTGTGATGGTCTTCATGCGGTTCATCTCGAAAGCAGAGTGAAATTTCCCCAATATTTTTTCGTGAAAAATAACGCAGCAATGACAACGAAAAATTCTCTCTGCACTGCAAAGCAGGATATTGATATCAAAAAATAACTGTATGACTTGCAAAGCACGTCTTTGCTTCATCGAAAATAAATCATAGTGCCTTTATGAAATTTTCTTCAAGAGAGCTTGAGGGGAATGCCTCTCTCCTTTTATTACAGGGGATCTTTTACTACAGTGGGGATAAAAAGTTTTCAACAGAAGTTTTAAACAACAGAGGAATAAAAATATTCACGATCCAGAAAAATATGGCATAGAACAAAAGAAGTGTTTTGGTAAGAAGTTTGACAGTTTGTTACTGGGATACGCATTTTGTGCGTTGATGCTTCTCTCCTTTTTTGCTGTAAAAAGTTTATCTTGGGATGTTAAAGGATATAGACTGTATGGAAAAAAGAATCCGCGCACGGCAAAATGCTTATTTCAAAAAATTATATCGTAAGGGCATGTTCATTGGCTTGGTGCTTTTTTTTCTTTTGGCATTTTGTGTGAGCGCTGTAAAAATGATGGGTTATTTTTCTTCCCAAAAACAAACTGTACAACAGGAGCCTGTTGCATTAACTATTCCAGTCTTTGATCTGCGCGTCTATTGCAAGGAAATTGCTGCTTCAGTAACGCCCGATATGAGAAAAGAAGTTTATCAGCGTTGTTTTAATTCGGAAAGTCAAGCCTATTTTTCTATTCGTGAAATGTGGGATGAACTTTCTGATGTGACAAAAAAACAATGTATAAAAAGGGTACGGCCCGGGGATGGAAATTATTTTCTCTTACGCGATTGTTTTCTCAGTGAAAAAGAGAGAGAAAAAAAGAAAATACGCAATCACTTTTAAGTTTTTACAAGAAAATTGAAACAAAAAATTGAAGAATATGCGAAATTTGATGATAAAGAACAAAGTTTAGCATTCAAAAAAACAGCACATTTTATAAAAATAGACCATAAAAGAATATTTTAAATTCCCCGATAGAAATGCCCCGATAGAAATGATTGTCGAAATGCGACAAAAGCTTTCTTGTTATCGAATGATTTGAATCGTACGACAAATGAAAAAAAACTGGAATATTGTTTATCTGTTTCACGCATTATTCTTTCAAAGTGATGAAAAAGGGCGGGAAAAGCTAGAGCTTTACTTTGCTTTTCAAAAAAGCATGAAGATAAAATCGACAGTCTTGAGTAGCAAAGACCATTTATTTTCCTGTGATGCTGCATTTCTATGCTGACCCTAGAAAATGCTGCGAAAAAAGTATCAACACCATAGTGTCTTGCCCTAGTACTTGTTTTGGTGCGTGAATTATTGGCAACAGCTTTTGGTGTTTTGTCGTTGCCGTGCTTGTGTGTTGTTGAGAGCCGTGATGTTAAAGTCTTCCTTGTTTTTTTCAGAGGTTTTTGTCCCTTTTCTTGACAGTTTGGGATTAAGGGCTTTGTCGTTCAGCTGCTTTGTTCAGAGAAAAAGGAGTTATTAAAAGTCTTCTGCTAAAAAGGGATTAAAATTCTTAGACGCAAAATGAAAAGAGCCCTTGGGTGAAAAATTAAGTGTGGAAGTGGCAATGTCATCGGCAAAAACATCTAAACTGGGATTTTTATACTGATTGAATTGTTTGCAAGAGGATCGACATGCTTGACAAGTTTCCAATACAATGCCGTCGGGCACATTTTCGATGTTGTGAAGGGAAACATTCTGCGTTGTTTTACAAAAGGTGCATTGGTTATGCGGGAGAGACCAAAGGGTACCACAATAAAGGCATGAGCAGAATTTTATGGTTTCGTCTAGTTTCCAATCGATAATGAGGTTGGCGGAATGGGCGCCATTGCAAGCAGGGCAGAGATTGCTTTGTTGGGGGATTAAGCTTTGCGTCTCAAGCTGTGAAGCGGTAAGAGAATATAGGATTTGCAATGCACCCATGATAAAAATATGTTCTGCGAATTGTTGTGGAGGGAGTGTTTGATCTAAAAGATTTTGTCCCCAGAGGCGCCATTGGTCTTTTTGTTGTTGTGTGCGAACCAGAGATTCCTGTTTTATTGCTGAAAATGCTTTGCTGAGGAGTGGTAAGGTTAACAGACTTCTAAAAAAATCCTCAATGATGCTTTCGTATAAACCCAAAGTTAATAACTTTTGTCGATCAAAAGGGGGTGTTGAAGGAGCACCAAAAATGCTAAGGGGGCGAGAGAAGTCTTTAAATTTTTCAGTCGATTGTTGTTGAGCATGACAAAAATGAGCCCAAAAAAGGAAAAAATCTTTATCAGAGGAGCTGTTGGATAACTGTGCAAAACGCTCTGCTCGTTTTTTAAATAAAGTTTTCTGATTAGGCAGTATGAAAGCTGGAAAGTGCATTATACTCTTCTCATTCATAGTTTCCATTCTTATTTGTAAAGCATGTATTTTTTTGTTGCAACTTTAATTTTTTGTATGGCATGTGGGTCGTTTTTTCTCATAAATTTATGTTTTGGTATTGTTATACTTGGCTGTTATATTGCTCGTCTTATGTGTTTTCGATTCAATTGTTAATTTTTAAAAATAACCAACAAATTTATAGTGTAGAGAGAAGTTTTTGACAATAAGGGAGACTTGTTGATAAGAAAAGGACTTGAAGAATGCCTTAAGATAAACTATCTATAAGACAAAACAGTTTTTTGAAGCGGGTGTGGATTGTCGCTTATAAAGGGGTTGCTTTAGGGCAGAAGAAAGGCTATGTTCATACCGTGAATGAATTCATGTAGTAACTCGTGGGGAAATTAAGTGCTTATGAATTGAGTGCACATAAAGGGCAGAGAAGAGCAGCATTTTTAGGATAAAGCGGTGATTTTAGAACAAAAAAATGAGTTTCTCTTTATTCTCTGAGGGGGTTGTTTGTTTGCCATGGGTGTTGTACGCATGTTCTCGTTTTTGTTTTTCCACAAGATGGTTAGTTTTTTAATGAAATATGGTCTATTTTTTAAAAAAACACTTGGCTTTTCATGTGAACATCACTAGGTTTCTGCCGGTTAACAGAGAAAGAGGGAATCTTCAACTTCTATGTTCCCTGCTATGTTTGTGATTTTCAAAAAATATATGCTTTTATAAAATATCAGTAGGTATCATTTAAGTGAAATAAAACGCGGATCATTTAACAACCGTATTTTAAATATGACTAGCATTATCGGGAAATAATGCAATGAAAAAGAGTCAATTAAGACACACATACTCCAAAAAGGGATAAAGATGAGGCCACAACAAAATAGACGGGTACGCGGTCGCAATAATAACAATAATAGTAATAACAATAATAATAATCGTCGCGGACCTAACCCATTATCGCGGAATTATGAAAGTAGCGGTCCAGATGTGAAAATTCGCGGAAATGCTCAGCAAATTGCCGATAAATACATAAGTCTCGCACGGGATGCACAGGGGGCCGGTGACCGTGTGATGTCAGAGAATTATCTACAACATGCAGAGCACTATTTGCGTATTATTTTGGCAGCTGTCGGGCAAATGCCCCAAGCGCCACGACGCGATGAAAGCCGTGATGAAAATAATGAACCAGAATATGGTGAAGTAAACACTGAAAGTGAAAAAAGTGATACTGTTCGTTGCGATGTTGAGGCTTCACAAATACAGGCGCAAGAAAAGAGTAATGGACAACACGCTAAGATGCAAAATGGCCATGCGCGCGCAGAGGCAATAGAGACACAGGCTCTCGAACAGGAGGCAATGAGCCAAGAACAAAGTAGTTCTGAGGAAAATGTCGAACCTGTCAAAAAAACACGTCGTCCTGCGCGTCGACGTGCTGTACGTGGTCAAGAACAAGCCCCCCTTGAGCTTTCCGGTTTTGAAACTTCCAAGGAGGCATTAAAAACTTCTCAAAAGGCTGATGAGCCAACAGAAAAAGTTGCCTCTTTTCCTCTCTTGACTGAAGAGATACAGAGAAAACCACGCCGACGTCGGGTGGCAACCTCTTCTGTTGAGGAAAATGCTTAAAGCAAAGGGCGATCTTTAAGTGCTGGTGAAAACTGTTGCCTGTTTAATGAGAGAGTGAAGCAGAGGTTTCTTCCGTCGTCTCAACAGAAAGAACAGCAATCAGTGCACCGCTGTAATAATTGTAAATCATAAATTTTGTCTGTCCCTCTGGTGTTAAAATTTTCAGCACAATATTGTGTTCCGAAAGACTTTGCGACAAAATCTGCGTCCTTTCCGGTAAAAAGAGTGTATGGTGGACAGGGGCTTGAGTGCCGTTGTGAGAGGAAGAGGGCTGCGTTTGTTTGGAAGTTGAACCCGTGACCATAATTTTGTAGACGACTCCAAAGAATACAGCAAGAATGAGGATAAGTGTTATTGAAATAGAAATAATCATTAAACGCATAAGCTTCTTTCTCACGCGTTCTACTGCTGGGGATAAAGGTTGCTCTTGAGAGTGGTCCTCTTGCTGGGCGCAATGGTCTTTTGAGATCTCAATCTGTTTATTGTCCATCATGCTAGACTCTTTTCCTTTATTTCCTTAAAGCCCGATGGGTTTATGCTTTTAAGGTGTTTTGTGCAAGAGATTTGTGGAAGAAAGATTGAGAGGAAATGAGAAAGATAAAAGATCTGTTTCATGCTCGTGAGACGCCTTATCATCTCTCTTTTGGCTTTTAACGAGAAAATTGCCTCGATTGGTTACAAACCAGTTCAACTTTACTTGTTGTTGTAAGTTTGCCTGTATGCTTGTGCATTGGGCAAAAATTTGCTGCCCATAAGAGGAAAACTTTTTGGTAGATGGTATCATGGCTTGTTCACAGTCTTGCGCTGTTTTGTAGGTTTCGACCATGGTCTTGTTCGTATAGCATCTGTTAAAATCATCTGTGCATGAAACCAATAAAAGAATAAAAACAAGGTTATTCATAAGATATTTTCCAAATGAGAGGTTGACAGCATGGGCACCAATTTGTCAGCCTAGAGGCTTTTCTTTATGAACAAACGTTTTTAAAGGTTTTTGGTTCCGTCCAAGGGTTCCGTCCAAGGGTTCCGTCCAAGGGTTCCGTCCAAGGGTTCCGTCCAAGGGTTCCGTCCAAGGGTTCCGTCCAAGGGTTCCGTCCAAGGGTTCCGTCCAAGGGTTCCGTCCAAGGGCGATGGTGTGTGTGGAAAAATGGCGGTGGGATCGGGAACCCCATGTGATGACAACAGTGCTGCAGCTGTTCGGCTTTTTTATGTTGTGATGTGTTAACCGATGGCTTTAAAAAAAAATATCAAAATAAGTATCGGGAACACATAAGCAATAAAGAATCCCTTGCTCTGTTAATGTTAAAGAAGCAGAACCATTGACAGAAACTGGAACAATCTTTTCTAATACAGCGCTGCCAAAACAGGCTTTGTTATTGCTTAAAAGAGGCGTTTGTGCTGCAAAATTTTCATTCCAAGTGATCAGAAGTTGCGTTTTGCCCTTTATTGTTGTCTGAATTTCACACCGTACACAAATACTGCCCTTTTCTTGTGATAAAGCACCAAAAGAAAGAGAATTGACAATAAGTTCATGAAAAGCCAAACCAATATGCAAAGCCGCATTGGGAAAAAGATAAGGATCAACACCCTCAAGGGAAAAACGTTCTGTTTCTTTCATCAAATAGCCTAAAGCCTGCGATTGTACTAATTCACGAAATTGGGCACCACGCCAATCGGAATCGGTAATTAGATCTTGAGAATGAGAAAGAGAATGAAGACGCCCTTGAAATTTGCGTAAAAAAATCTGAAGAGATTCAGTATAGCGTGCCGTCTGACTGGCAATACTTTGAATGATGGCAAGAAGATTTTTAGAACGGTGACTCACTTCTCGAAGAAGGATCTTTAGAACTTGTTCACGGCGACGTAATCCTGAAATATCAACACCGGTCGTGATAATACCGATAATATCTCCATTATCATTGCGATGGCAATCAATGGAAAATTTGTACCAAGTCGCTTGTTTGGATAGATCTTCAAATCGGGCTTCAATGGTTTGCATTTTGCCCGTGGCTAAAACCTGCAATTTAATTGTTTCCATATTATCGGCAAGCTCAAGCGAAAAAAAATCACTGTCACGGCATCCCATACGCCATTTATTCTGCAAATGTTGTGGCAGATTTTCAGCCCATAAGTAATCCAGATTCGTTGTCTGATAGAGAACACAAATATCAGCTCCACGGATCGCTTGCATGAGAGCGCTAAGATGCGATGTATCTATGGGGGATTTTGGAAGAGGCATAACCATCATGATCACGATGTTACTCTAGTCTAGGCCGCTTTAGAAGCATTCTCTTGAAAAAATAAAGCTTGGGAAATAAGGGCCTTTACCATATCTGGATTAAAGGGTTTGGTCACTAAAAAAGTCGGCTCGGGACGCTCTCCAGTCAAAAGCCTTTCAGGAAAAGCCGTGATAAAAATAACCGGTATATGGTCATTTTTTAAAATGTCATTAACCGCATCAATTCCAGAACTGTTATCGGCTAATTGAATATCAGCTAAAACCAAGCGGGGCTTTTCTTTATGATAGAGGATGATAGCCTCATCACGCGTGCGCGCTATCCCTACGACCTTATGACCTAAACTTTCTACCATTTGTTCAATATCTAGGGCAATGAGAGGCTCATCTTCAATAATCATCACTTCAGTAGCAATTTGTTGAGAAATATCCGTCGAGGCTTGGTTAAGGAGCTTGCGGAACTCTTTGCTATCAAGATTCATAATTTCACGGGCTTCTTGTTCATTAAATCCTTCAACGGCAATTAACAAAAAGGCTTGTCGTGCTCGTGGCGTGAGATAGGATAATTTGGCACTGGTTTTTTGTTCAAGACCAAATTGTGGAAGCGGTTCAGGGATATTCGGGGTGGTTTGGTCAAAAAGATGACAAAAAAGCCAATAGGTCCCAATGCGATCACTAGACGCTTTGGGAAAAATAGAAATGTCCGCAATAAGTGCTTCCAACATCGCTGAAACATAAGCATCACCAGAAGATTGGCTGCCAGTGACAGAGCGGGCAAAACGCCGAAGATAAGGAAGATGCGGTGCAATGCGTGTGGATAATGACATAATTTGTAACTCCTTTGACCTTATAAGCACTTTGTTGGTTGAAATCCGAAAGTGATGAAAAAGTTCCTCTGTTCGTATGGAACTTTTTGCCTACAACTATATTTACAACCATGAGGCGAAAAAATTCTTCTCGGTGCTACTTATATTATATGGATTAGGGGGATAAAAAATGAACGACCGTGATGAAAAAAATCTCACCAATCACCGCATCGCTGGAGATGATCTTCTCGGGGTCAATTGTGAAATAGCACGGAAATTACGCCAGTTTTACATGGAAATTCAAGAAGAAGCACTTCCATTGCGTTTGCTGGAACTGTTAGACAGGTTGGAGCGCGCCGAGCAATTTAGCTTGCATAATGTGGAAAAGGCGTAAATCCACTATGGCTGAGGGCGTGAAAAACTTTAAACAGGAACTCCTTTTGGTTCTACCAGCATTGCGGGCTTTTGCACTTTCTTTAAGTGGGAGACAGGATAAAGCTGAAGATTTGGTCCAAGATACCGTGATGAAGGCATGGGCTAAGCAAGACAGTTTTGAAATGGGAACCAATCTCAAAGCTTGGCTTTTTACCATTTTACGCAATGAATTTTATAGTCAAATGCGTAAAAGAGGAAGAGAAGTGCAAGACAGCGATGGTGTGTTAACCCAAAATGTAGCGGTTCATCCTGCTCAATATGGATCACTGGATTTGCAAGATTTCAAAAAAGCCTTAAATATGCTCTCTGCTGATCAAAGAGAAGCCATTATTCTCATTGGTGCATCAGGCTTTTCTTATGAAGATGCTGCAGCGATTTGTGGGTGTGCTGTTGGGACGATTAAAAGTCGTGTGAGTAGAGCGCGTAATCGTTTACAGGAATTGCTCAAAGTCAATGGTCAATCCGATTACGGTCCCGATGCTTATTCCGCGGGGAGCACATTGTGTTCATTTAACGGCTAAAAAAGCATAATAATTATGGTCAATAGCCTTGTTTTTTTTATTCCCGTTATAGCTATTAAAGTAAAAGAAGCATCTGAGGAAATTCAGCGTGTTTGGTGTGTTCCTTTAAGGAAAAGAAAAAAGCCTGTATGAAAGAAACCAGCGGGCTTTTTGCCTTATGGAACAGAAGGGAATTTCTTTTTTTTGCTGAAAAATGACAATTTTTAGGTTCGCCGATGGAAATTCTATGACAACAAAGACGGATTTTCTTCCTCAAAATCTTTCTTCTGATTCAAGCATATCAAGCTGGCGTTGGGTGGCAATCGTGGTTTCTCTTGTTATGGCCCTCTTGGCATCAATCTTTATTATATTGCTCTCAAACGCTGTTGATCGGGAAGTTGCACAGTTGAATACAAGTTCTGAATTGCGCGAACAGGCAGATTTGGCGCTCATTGGTTTGATCGATATGGCTGTCGCTGATCGAAGCTATGCAAAAAACAGAAAGATGGAAGATAAGGCACATTTTGAAAATGCAGCGCGTGAGATTGATAATATTCTCGATTATACGGCGCTTCTTGTTTATGCTCATCCTCAATGGTATGAATGGTTTACAGCTTTTAAAAAAGAGGTCGAAACACGCAAGGCTTTTATGAATGCGCATATGCATGCTGTTGATACGATCCCTGAGCAACCGTCTCAACCTGCTGCTGCTTTGGAATCCCCAAGGGTTCAAGTGGCCCGTTTAGCGCAACTGATGACAAGCTTTATCAATGGCGATGATGTGGTACGACAAAAACAGCGCGAGGGTATAGCGTTGATGCGCGCTGCTTTAACATTAGCAGCAATTATCTCTGTTGTGAGTACTTTTATTTCCGCTTATTTTGTTATTAATCGGTTTCATCGCGATGTCCGCTCCTTAAAAATGTATCAATTGCTGCTTCATAGTGAAAATATAGCTCTTGAAGCTCGAGTGAAAGAACGGACACAGGAGTTGGAAAGAGCACGCAATCATGCCGAAAAAGAACGTCAACGCGTTGAAATGTTGTTGCAAGATGCAAGCCATCGTATTGGCAATTCTCTTGGTACAGTCTCTTCTTTGCTCGGACTGCAATTAAATCGTAGTAAAAATGAAGAAGTCCGTTCTATTCTTGGCGCTGCTCGTGATCGTATTCAGACAATCTCCGCCGCGCATCGTCGTTTGCGTTTGAGTGATGATATGGAAACAACGCTCTTGGCAGAGTTTCTCAGTTCCGTGGTGCATGATGTCGAATTGGCGGTCCCTTTTGAATTGCGCGAAAATATCACCATTCACACCAACTTTAAAGATTGTCGATTGTCTTCAAGAGATGCCACAACGCTTGGAATTATTCTTGGTGAATTGCTAACAAACTCTTTAAAACATGCTTTTCCTGATCATCGTTCTGGTCATATCTATATCTCATTTGGTCCTGAACAAGATGGACAATTGATGCTCATCGTGGAAGATGATGGTGTGGGGATGAAAAGCAAAACTTCAGCGCAAAAAACAGGTCTTGGACGTTTGGTTGTCGAACAGCTCTGTATGCAGTTTGGTGAAAAACCTCTCTTTGAAACGTCTCATTTGGGCGGCACAAAAATTGTGATCCCTTTGCCAAAACTCAGAATGAATGCTTCAAAAGAAAGTCCATCTCCCTCGTAAAGAGAGGCTTTTAAGCCTCCCTTATGCACCAAGAGAAAGTGTGAAAATATTCTTATAAATTACTACAACTTTTGCGAAATCTTTTTGCGAATCGACTTGTGCTCAAATCCCTAACTAAAACGGGTTTGCCTGTCTTTCCATTATAAGCTTTAACATGGAGGTCCTTTCCTTGTACATTGACAAGATAGTAATCTCCTCTAAACAGTGCTCCCGCTGTATAGACAGGGATATTGCCGAAAACTTTATCATCTCGTGCACGGCAATATCTTTGAGAATGGTTGTGTCCTACAAAGATTGCTTTGACATTATGAGAGGTGATGATCTTTTTAAAGCGTGCTAGATCTTTTGCATTTTCAGGACGAAGAAAGTGCGAATTCTTATCTCTATAATAGGGGCGAGCATCGTGAAAGTTGAGAATGGTCACTTTCCCCCTTTTGTCAGCATCTGCTAAATCTTTTTTCAACCAATCGAGAGCTTTCGTTATTTTTATGTGTGTATAACCGTCAGATAAATCCACAGTATAAGTTGGATAATTTTGTAGCTGCACATAGTGGATATCTCCATAATCCCATGAATAACTCAAGCTTCCAGTTATAACCTCATAAGTGTTTTCAAAACGAATGTGCTGACGATAAATTATATGTTGATTGAATTGCGGTAAAAAAATGCTGTATTTCTCTATTTCTTTGAGCATTCTTTTAACAGCACTCAGAGCGCAGGCATTCTTTGAAAGATTTGATATCGGTATCGTACAATCACCAACATTATTATAGTAATCGTGATTGCCTAGTCCCTCATAGACAGGATAAGCACGGCTTTTATACACATATACATAGTCTTGATAGGTTTGTGGTCGACCAAATTCCGTTAAGTCGCCATTGATGATAGAAAATGCTGCTGTATGTGATTCTATGGCCTTTGCTACTTTCTTATTTGTTTCTAACCAAGGACCTCTGTTGCTCTTTGCGTTAGGATCGCCTGAAGTCAAGCGCCATGGCTGCGGATCGGCTGCTATGACGACAGAATAATCTTTTACCGGCTCTTTTCTTTTTACGTACCAAATGACTCGAGCGTTTTTCCCCCCTTCCTCTCTTCGTTCAAAATAATACCCTTTGTTGCTCGAGGTAGCAGAATATTCAGGGCTTCCTATATAGGGGTTATACCAGCCGAATGTTAAAAGCGTTCCATCATCTTGTATTCTATATTGCATCCGACCACCGGCTCCAAAAAGCCAAGCATTCGATGTTGTTGCTGCTTTTCCTACCGAACCAGGTGTAATGATACTCCCAACCCTTGTCTTATCCCAATATTCACCTGTTTTCCACTGTCCACGCTTAATACTTCTAGCAGTTAACACCATAGAAGTAGGTGGATTAAGTTCATTGACGATGTAAACATCTGTTGAACGATCATCAAAGGCACTTTGTTTTGGTTTTGGTAATTTTTCAATAAAGCTTTGTCTTGTTTCGTGTGTCACAGAAAGAGTTTGCGTATGAGAAAAAGAAGGTTTTACACACGAACAGATGGTAAGAAAAATCCCAATGATTGTTCTATATTTGTATTTCATAAAATTACTCTTATAAATTAAAATTATTGACTTTACCAAATATTTAACAGCCGTTACTTTGTAAGGGTGTTAAAGTTGCTTTTTTATGATAAAATTGCCTTTTTTGTGACTGTTTCTTGAAACAAAATGATACATCTAAAAGCATTGGGTAACAAACGCCCAATTCATAATGCAGTTTGTGAAAGCCTTTAAGAGAACGGTAGAAAGGATAAGCCCGCCTTATCGCCTTATCGCCTTATTGCCGTTTTCGTTAAGCCTTCTCAACGGAATGATTTTTGACAAAAACCTTCAAGAGAAAGAATTTTAGCCATCACTGAAGGGAGTGTTCTGTATGATTTAAGACGTGTCGTTTGATGATTTTATTGGGCTTTTTAACAAAGAATCAATATTGTTTTTATTGTTTTTTTCGTGCAGGAATGCTTCTAGATCTTGCGTTTTTAAAGCTTTACTGTCAGGAATGCGGATGCGCATGGGATCCACTTTTACACCATTGACAATGATTTCAAAATGGCAATGGGAACCAGCTGCCATCCCAGTTGCTCCGACATAGCCAATGACTTGTCCTTGTCGTACTTTTGTGCCCAGTTTGATGTCTGGTGCATAACGACTTTGGTGCGAATAACTGCTGACATATCCATTGCTGTGTTGAATTTCTGTATGATTGCCATACCCACCGGTTACGCCAATTTTTATGACAACACCATCTCCTATCGCAATAATGGGCGAGCCTTTTGGAGCAACCCAGTCAACGCCTGTATGCAGTTTGGTGAAAAACCTCTCTTTGAAACGTCTCATTTGGGCGGCACAAAAATTGTGATCCCTTTGCCAAAACTCAGAATGAATGCTTCAAAAGAAAGTCCATCTCCCTCGTAAAGAGAGGCTTTTAAGCCTCCCTTATGCACCAAGAGAAAGTGTGAAAATATTCTTATAAATTACTACAACTTTTGCGAAATCTTTTTGCGAATCGACTTGTGCTCAAATCCCTAACTAAAACGGGTTTGCCTGTCTTTCCATTATAAGCTTTAACATGGAGGTCCTTTCCTTGTACATTGACAAGATAGTAATCTCCTCTAAACAGTGCTCCCGCTGTATAGACAGGGATATTGCCGAAAACTTTATCATCTCGTGCACGGCAATATCTTTGAGAATGGTTGTGTCCTACAAAGATTGCTTTGACATTATGAGAGGTGATGATCTTTTTAAAGCGTGCTAGATCTTTTGCATTTTCGGGACGAAGAAAGTGTGAATTCTTATCTCTATAATAGGGGCGAGCATCGTGAAAGTTGAGAATGGTCACTTTCCCCCTTTTGTCAGCATCTGCTAAATCTTTTTTCAACCAATCGAGAGCTTTCGTGATGATGACTTTCGTATAACCGTCAGATAAATCCACAGTATAAGTTGGATAATTTTGCAGCTGCACATAGTGGATATCTCCATAATCCCATGAATAACTCAAGCTTCCAGTTATGACGTCATGAATGCTTTCAAAACGAATGTGCTGACGATAAATTATATGTTGATTGAATTGCGGTAAAGAATTGCTGTATTTCTCTATTTCTTTGAGCATTCTTTTAACAGCACTCAGAGCGCAGGCATTCTTTGAAAGATTTGATATCGGTATCGTACAATCACCAACATTATTATAGTAATCGTGATTGCCTAGTCCTTCATAGACAGGATAAGCACGGCTTTTATATACATCTGCGTAGTCTTGATAGGTTTGTGGTCGACCGAATTCCGTTAAGTCGCCATTGATGATAGAAAATGCTGCTGTATGTGATTCTATGGCCTTTGCTACTTTCTTATTTGTTTCTAACCATGGACCTCTGTTGCTATTCGCATTAGGATCGCCTGAGTTCAAACGCCATGGTTGTGGATCGGCTGCTATGATAACAGTATAATTTTTGGGAGTCGTTCGCTTTACGGACCAAATGACCCTCGCGTTTGGACCTCCTTCTTCCTGTCGTTCAAAATAATACCCTTTTTTGCTGGAAGTTGCAGAGTATTCAGGGGTCCCACTATAGGGATTATACCAGCGGAATGTTAAAAGTGCTCCATCGTCTTGTACTTTGTATTTAGCAAAACCTCCAGATCCAAAAAGCCAAGCATTCGATGTTGTTGCTGCTCTTCCTACAAAGCCAGAGGCAATCAGAGTTGAGGGGCCATTTCCCCAGAATCCACCCGTTTTCCACTGTCCACGCTCGACACCTTTATCAATGAGTTTCATAAAAGTCAGTGGATTGCTCAGTTCATTGATGATGTAGACATCAGTCGAACGGTCATCAAAGGCACTTCGTTTAGGTTTTGGCAATTTGGCGATGAATCTTTGCTTTTTTTTGTGTGTTACAGAAACATGTTGAGCGTGAGAAAAACAAGGATTGATACAAATCAAGAGGGTAAGAAAAATTCCAATGAGTGTTGTATATGTGGATTTCATAAACTTATCTTATAAAACTAAAAAAATTTCAAAAGAAATGGTCCTATAAGAAGTAAAATTTGTTTTTTTTATGAATTATGTTTCTGTCACTATTTTTAAACGCAATAATATATCTCAAATATATCTGAAAACATTTGGTAATCAAGAATATCCCTCATCTTAAGCATAAGATTTGTAGAAAGCTTTTAGAAATTTAGCAGAAATCTACACCCTATCCTTTTTGCTTTCATTAAGCTTTTTCAGAGTCATTCTTTTTGACAAAAACCTTCAAGAGAAAGAATTTTAGCCATCACTGAAGGGGGTGTTCTGTATGATTTAAGATGTGTCGTTTGATGATTTTATTGGGCTTTTTAACAAAGAATCAATATTGTTTTTTTCGTGCAGGAATGCTTCTAGGTCTTGCGTTTTTAAAGCTTTACTGTCAGGAATGCGGATGCGCATGGGATCCACTTTTACACCATTGACAATGATTTCAAAATGGCAATGGGGACCAGTTGCCATCCCAGTTGCTCCGACATAGCCAATGACTTGTCCTTGTCGTACTTTTGTGCCCAGTTTGATGTCTGGTGCATAACGACTTTGGTGCGAATAACTGCTGACATATCCATTGCTGTGTTGAATTTCTGTATGATTGCCATACCCACCGGTTACGCCAATTTTTATGACAACACCATCTCCTATCGCAATAATGGGCGAGCCTTTTGGAGCAACCCAGTCAACGCCTGTATGCATGCGAACATATCCTAAGATCGGATGCTTGCGTGGTCCAAAGGGGGAACCAAAAACACCATAGGGAGTGGGTTTGCGGAGCAAGAAAGGTTTGGAGCTTTTTCCTTCTGAATCATAATAATCAACGCTTCCGTCTTTTGATTGATAACGGTAATATTTATAGGTCATATTGCCGAAGGTAGCACTGATATAACGAATTTCAGGATCTGTATGGGTGCGCGTTTCCTTTGTTTTTTGATTCTTTTTGCCGTTTTTCGCTTCTTTGTTATTTTGTTCTGTATCGCTTTGTTGTGGCAGAGCATAAAATATTTCTATCTGATCGGTTGGTGTTATCTGACTCTTCATATCGATATTGGTGGCAAGAAGACGAATCAGATGCTGGGAGAGCGACTGCGATAGATTATGGCTGAGCAGAGCATTATAGAGTGCATCATAGGCTGTTGGTAATTGTGCTGTACTCACATAAGAATGCGGAATACCATTTTGAAAGGCGGTTTTAAGAGCCGTTGACATTTTGGGCTCTGCACTTTCAACAAAGGATCCTTTATCATTGAGAGCAATGGTGAGAACATGATACATTCCTTGATAGATGCTTGCCCGCACCAGATGATCTTCTTCTCCAGCTTGTGTAACAATACCAATCCGTAAAAGGCTTCCCTCTTTCAGCATATCAGAATGGTAAAATCTCGTTAAAGTGTTTACAACCTGTTCAATTTGTTGCTTCGTGTAGTTCGTTTCTTTGAAAACATCCGCTATCTTTTGTTTTTTACGAATAGGGATAATATCTTCAGCGTAATTTTTCGTGAGGTCAATGCGATGACTTTGAGGGGAAATGGTTACATTTTCTTGCACAATGCGCACTTCAGGGGTATCGGTAAACTGAGAGCTGGAAGCCGCATCTTCTAATTTTAACGGGTCAATCAATGTGAGTATTGAAAGGAGTTCATTGGTTTTTTCCAAAGAAAATCCAGCTTTTTTTAATTCTTGTTGTGCTTCATCATCCGTCAGGGTATCGGCTCCATCGAAGTCTAATTGATCAACGATAAACTTACGGTTGCGTAAGATAATTTTACTTTCCACTTTCGCGCCGTAAATCTGTCCGGAATCTTGCAGTTTGATGGTTTTTGTATTCGAATCACTGGTAAACATACTGAGAGAATCAAATTTAGGATAGCTATATCTTTGTGGACGCTCTTCGGCTAAAGCCATTCTGATCCATTCAAAATGTTGTGTTTGAATAACTTTTTCATCGCCTTTTTTTTGCAGAATTGATAATTCAAATTGCCGTTTACTATCAAAGCTTTGCCGTGCATGGGTGGGGGCAATACGGTCACCTTTATATCGATTGGCATCGGGGTCTTGTGTGTTTGAAAGATTTTCTGGTGTAAACCATTGTGGAGGTGTTACCAATCGCTGTTGTTCATCGAGAGCAGCAAAAAGTGCAATCCCCATCAGAATGCAGGATGTGATTCCCGTGAGAACTGTTCCGGTAAGCCAACGCACAGAAATCTGTCGACGCGCTGGTCGCAAACGTTTCACGACAAGAGCAGGATCTTGCCCGGGATCGTTTTTCTGTTGTTCGTTATCCCACATAGATTTTTAGAGTACTTTTCAAATATTAAATAAAAGGTGCTAGCATAGCTTAGCATCGCGCGACAAGAATTTGATTCTTTGTTACAGACAAAGGAAACCTATTACAGACAATGCAAATCCCCAAATTTATACAGCAATACCATTATAATAGCGAAGAAAGATAGAAGAGCAATAACAACATTGGTTATGTTCTCAACATCACACAACAAATGCTCCTAACAATTACATTCCCCCGTATTTGATGGATAAAGTATTCCATGGATAGATTTGCTTGCTTTAAGGTGTTCTTTTTAGCTTTTATCGTTCTATTTTTTTTGAGAGTTCCCCTTTTTCTTTTC